>NZ_JALKAK010000010.1:7500-232995 GCF_023015645.1 Pseudohalocynthiibacter sp. F2068 | reverse complement strand
GTAAAACGTCCGCGTCCGATATTTCATCTCTAACACTCCATCTTTCCAAAAAGACTAAAGTGTTGCGACCACCCGTTGAAACCGCCGGACAAAGCGGTCGTTCATCTAAGGAAGGAGTGTCGCAGCGTAGCAAACCAAAGCAGCCATTGGCGAATACCGTTTGGATACTTTCCATCAACTTAAAGCGCGAAACTTTTAGACAGATCTCTATCGAAATCGTGGAGATCAAAATGTAAAATCGACGGCCTCAAATTAGTTAAGGGCAATATCTCCCCGGGGACTTCAAGGTTAGTCCCGCCGCCGCTATCTTTATGTCGAGTGATATTTGATTTTTGTCCACCTTTGCAAGCCTGATAAACTCGAAAATCGAATTACTTCAACGGTGTTTTCATTTGCGGATGACTTTAGTTCTGCCTTCATCATTAAAATATATTTTCCTTCACGATTTCAGTGAAATGCTTTGCAGCGACATTGGGGTGCTTTCTTGGTAGTGCGATGCTGAAATTATCAAAGAATTTAGCGGTTTCGCCACCTATCGCCCTGATTTGCCCGGATTTCACGAATTCATCCGCGTAGTGATCAGGTAAAAAACCAATGTATTTGCCAGATAAAATCATCAGGACGGCGCCTTCCATGTGCGAAATCTCTGAGGTCCAGTTGTAACTGATTCCGCAAATCGGTTCTTTTGGTTCGTAACTGCGGCCGACAAACGGGTATTTTGAAAGCATTTGAGGCGTGATTTGTGCCTCGGCTACTGAAAAAAGAGAGTGGTTTTTACTGCAGTAGAGATTTTGGAGTTCTCGAAACACTGGGGTTACATCAAGTGCCGAGGGCAAATGTTGGGTCGGGGTCAGAATTGCGTGCAGTTTTCCGGTCAATAAACCCTGAAGCAGCTCCTGAGGTGATGCAATATGAACATTTAACTTTGCCAGCGGTGCAGCTTTTGCAAATTCGCCAATTGCTTTTTCAAGCCGGAGGCTTCTGTTGGTGTAGATTGCATCAACAGCCCCAAACTCGACTGTTCCGACAATATCACCTTTCGCAGCGCCGACTTCTCCGCGGAAATTCTCGATGGCGCCGAACAGATCAAGCATCGCGCTATGCACCTGCTTTCCCTGTTGAGTAAGCCGAAAACCGCCGCGCCCACGGTGACATAAGCGAACGCCCATCCGGCTTTCGAGAGCGGACATGTGGTTGGAAACCGTTGCAGGTGACAGTCCTAATGCTTCGTGCGCGGCAGAAAAGCCGCCATGTCTGACAACAGCCTGAAATACCCTTAGCAATCTAAGATCGGTGTCCTGAATATTGCCGGCATGTTTTTCCATACTTTGAGATTAGTCAAAGTTAACATTAATACAATGATATTTATCTGAGTAATTTCCAGCTTACGTTCGACGCAACAAAAATGCCGGAGCGACTATGACAACCAATTCCTATGACAGCGGCCGATTGAACTTGCCATTTGTGGGCATCTGTACATTTGGCAAATATCCCTATGTTTCCGATTGGGATGCGATCGAAGCTGACGTTGCAGTTCTAGGGGCGCCGTATGATTTCGGCTGCCAATGGCGCAGCGGCGCGCGGATGGGACCGCGCGCAATTCGGGAAGCATCTACTTTGTTCGCCTTCGGTCACGGCGGAGCCTACGACCATGAGGATGATGTTACCTATCTGCCTTTTGAAACAACGCGAATCGTTGATATTGGCGATGCTGACATCGTTCACACAGACACCGAAAAGAGCCACGCGAATATCGAATTCGCTGTACGAAAAATACTCGCCGCAGGCGCAATTCCGGTTGTGATGGGCGGTGATCATTCGGTGAACATCCCTTGCATCAACGCCTTTGATGATCAGGATCCGATCCATGTGGTGCAGATCGATGCACATCTTGATTTTGTTGATGAACGGCATGGCGTGCGCTTTGGGCACGGCAATCCGATGCGCCGCGCAGCTGAAAAACCCTATGTCACCGGGCTAAGCCAGATCGGCATTCGTAATGTGTCCTCCACAGCGCGCGACGGATATGAGGATGCGCGTAAAATGGGGTCTGACATTCAGTCCGTTCGCCAGCATCGTGCCCTTGGAAATGAAGGTATGCTGGCGCGGATCCCAGAAGGTGTTCGCTACTACGTGACAATTGACATAGATGCGTTTGACCCTTCGATCGCTCCGGGAACCGGAACCCCCAGCCACGGCGGTTTTAACTACTACGAAGTAATTGAACTTCTGGCTGGGCTCGCCAAGCGCGGCGATATCGTTGGTGTCGACCTTGTCGAAGTTGCGCCGGACTATGATCATTCCGGATCAACCAGCACCCTTGCTGCGCAGGTCTTGATGAACCTGATCGGGCGAATTCTTCATGCAAGGAGCCTTCGCTAATGGGGTGTGTCACTTACGATTTTTCCGGAAAAACGGTTCTGGTCACAGGCGCAAGTCGGGGGATTGGCTATGCTGTCGCCGAAGGCTTTGTTCGCGCAGGTGCACGCACCTTTCTTTTAGCGTCAGGTGATGGGGTTTATTCTGCAGCAGAAAATTTGAAGAAAGTTGGAGATGCAACCGCCCTTAAATGCGATATCACAGACAGCATCTCAGTTGCAGACGCCCTAACAGAAATCGGTCATCTTGATGTATTGATCAATAATGCTGGTCTGGAACGTGTAACGCCTCTTTCCGATCCTGATGATGCGGTCGAGGATACATTCCGCCGGATCGTCGACATCAACGTAGTCGGCACATTCCTCGTAACCCGACATGCGGTTTCAAAGATGACGTCCGGTGGGCGGATCATTTTAACAGGTTCTATATGGAGCCATACAGCTGTGGCGGAGTTCTCAGCCTATTGTGCGAGCAAGCATGCGAACCTTGGTTTTATGCGTTCAGTTGCGCACGAACTCGGACCCAGAGGCATTACTGTGAATGCAGTCTGTCCAGGATGGGTGAAAACCGAAGCTGCCTTGCTGTCCTTAAATAAAATGTCGGAAAGCAGCGGCCGAAGCGAGAATGATTTGCTGGAAGAAATCACTGGTGCTCAGGTCATTGGCGGGCTTCTGGAACCTCAGGATATGGCTGCGCTTTATCTCTTTCTTGCCTCTAATGACGCGAAGGACATCACCGGTCAGTCTTACAATCTGGACCGCGGCGAGGTGATGGGATGAACGATTTTTCCCCTAGAAACGTCCTTGTAACAGGTGCTCATCAGGGTATCGGTGCGGCTACGGCACATGTTTTGGCAACGAATGGTCTGCGTGTTGCCTGCGCTGATATCATCGTACCGGATGCAACGGTGGCCGGATTAGTAGAGCATTCCAAGGGTCACGTTTCATTGGCTTGCGATGTTTCTGACGAAACCTCGGTTGTGGGAATGTTTGCAGATTTAGACAAGAAAATTGGCTCTATTGATGCTGTCGTTCATTGTGCCGGTGTGATCGCTGAACGACCGCTTCTTGAAACCAGCGTTGAGGAATTTGATCGCGTTATTGCAATCAATCTGCGCGGTAGCTTTCTGGTTGGGCGCGAGGCTTTGCGCCGGATGGAAGGGCGCGAAGGGCGTGTTGTGCTAACGTCCTCAGACCTTGGGGTATCAGGCCGTGAAACATTCTCGCCTTATGTGGCTTCCAAACATGGAGTTATGGGGCTCGTGCGATCCTGGGCCAAGGAATTTGCACCCCGCATTCTGGTTAATGCGCTGTGTCCGGGTCCTATCGACACCGACATGCTGGGTGCAAAGAATATGACGCCTGAATGGCGCGCACGCGAGCTTGACATTCCCTTGGCTCGCTTTGGTCGCCCCGATGAAGTGGCGCATATGGCGGCTTTTTTGATCGGGCCTTATGCCGGTTTCATTACCGGGCAGGGGATTGGCATAAATGGTGGGAGCGCGATGCCATGATTGCTAACCCTATCCCCTGGCCCAATGGGGCCAAATGCGCTGCCTGTGTTACCTTTGACATGGATGCGGACAGCCTGATCCACATTGCGCATCCCGACGACGGATACAAACGCATGTCTGCTATTTCGATGCTGAAATACGGACCTGAGGTGGCCATTCCTCGCATCGTTCAGACGTATCGCGACCTGGGGATCAAACAAACATTCTTTATACCCGCATGGTGCATTGAGACCTATCCAAAGGCTATCGAGACGATCCTGCAGGGCGGTCACGAAATTGCACAGCACGGCTATCTACATGAACACCCAAGCGAACTGAGCGACGAAGACGAGGTCTATTGGTTCGAGCGAAGCTCAGAAGTAATCAAACGCCTGACCGGTCACGCCCCGCGTGGATTTCGCGCACCACTATATAATTTTTCACATCGCACTGGTGATCTGCTCGCAGCATCCGGATTCAGCTATGACGCCTCGCTGATGGGGGATGATCAGCCGTATCTGCTGAACACTGAATCTGGACAGTTGGTAGAGCTCCCGTCTCATTGGGGTTTGGACGACTGGCCTCAATATGTTCAGTCGATAGACCTAAATTACATGATGCCAATCCGGTCCGCATCCGCTGGTTGGCAGGCGTTTGCCGAAGAATTCGAAGCCGCATATGCCTTTGGCGGCCTCTGGGTGCCAGTCGTGCACCCGTTTGCGACAGGCCGAATGGCGCGATGGCGGGTGGTGACAGCATTTTTGAAAAAAATTCTTGACCGGGGAGACGTCTGGTTTGCCCCTATGGAAGACATTGCAGCACATGTGAACCGATGCGTCAAAGAGCGGACATGGACGCCGCGTGTGGATCAAATTCCTTACTATTCGTCACCAGTAAAAGCCTGAAGCAAGAAACAACAAACAACCCAATGGAGGATACCATGAATACGTCTATCAAATCACTTTTGGTGGCCAGCGCGCTGAGTGCGGTCACGGCTCTAGCCGCACATGCTGAGGCCTTGAAACTCGCCCATTCGACATGGGTAGGTTACGGGCCTTTTTACATAGCACAGGAAAAGGGGTTCTTTACTGAAGAAGGTGTCGAGATCGAACTGACGGTGATGGAAAATACCCCTCTGAAAATGGGGGCGTTGATGGCTGGGCGCATTGATATCGTTGCCTCGACCGCAGACGAGTTTCCTACATATATGCGTGATGGCAAACCGTTGCGCTACATTCTCGCAGTCGACAACTCAAATGGCGGCGACGGCGTTGTTTCCAACAAAGACATCGCCACGGTGGCTGACCTCAAGGGCCGGACTGTCGCTTTCGAAGAAGGGTCAGTCTCTCAGTTCTTTATCAATGCGCTATTGCGTCGCGAAGGATTGACGCAGGACGATATCGAAATGGTCAATATGACGGCGACCGACGCTGGTGTGGCCTTCACCGCCGGCCGGGTTGACGCGGCGGTAACCTGGGAGCCGAGTCTCAGCCAGGGGGCAGCCACCGAGCACGGCAAGATTTTGGTTAGCAGTTCCGAGACCCCCGGCCTGATCGTTGACGTTGTCGCGGTTCTGGGCAGCACTGCCGATGAGCACGAAGAAGAGCTGAAGGCATTTGTCCGGGCATGGCAGCGCGCGCTCGATTTCTTGGAGACAAATCCGGACGAAGCCTACCAGATTATGGCTGTCGGTGTTGGCGGTTGGCTGGAAGACCCAAATGAATTCAAAGCCGCTGCCTCCGGAATTCAATACTTGGATATCTCCACGAATCTGGAAATGTTCGGCACGGCAGATGCGCCCGGCATTTTGACCGATACAATCTCGAATGCCATCACCATTTGGGGAGATCTTGGGCGGATCAAAGTTGAAGGCCTGCAAGCCAGCGATCTAATCGACACGTCGTTCCTCCAATAAAGCGCAAGGAAGGTAGGTAAATCAAATGGCTACATTGAGTTTTATGGATCGGTATCTGACACCGAAACTGGCAATTCCCAAAAAGGTGGAAATGGGAGCTGGTATTGTCGTTGCTGGCAGTATCCTGGCACTTTGGATGCTTGTTTCTTACACCGGATACGCCAGCAAGGATTTTCTGCCTTCGCCAACTGACGTTTGGACGTCATTCAACGACAAGGCTTCGGATGGCTCACTGAGAAAACACATTGGCGTGTCGCTCACGGAGATCTATCTGGGGTTCTTTTTGTCCTCGATCATTGCAGTTCCTATCGGAATATTTATGGGCGGATTTAAGATTGTTCAGTCCGCACTTGAACCGCTGGTCAACTTCATGCGGTACCTGCCGGTCACATCAATGATCCCGCTTCTAATCCTATGGATTGGCATAGGGCTTGAAGAAAAGATCGCCGTAATATTTCTGGGCACGTTTTTTCAACAGATCGTCATGGTTTCGGATGTAGCTCGCGGTGTGCAGGCCGACCTGTTCAACGTTTCCTACACGCTAGGAGCAACGCGTGGCCAGATTGTCACCCGTGTTCTGGTGCCAGCGACCCTTTCCGGGGTCATGGATACTTTGCGGGTCACAATGGGCTGGGCTTGGACCTTTCTGGTGGTTGCAGAACTGGTCGCTTCGAATGCAGGGCTTGGCTACATGATCCTGCAATCGATGCGTGGCCTCGATCCTGCGGGCATTTTTGTCGGAATCTTTGTTATCGGATTTTTGGGACTGATTACTGATCTGGCTTTCAAGTGGGTCAAACGGATGATCCTGCCTTGGGAAAACGTCGGGAAGTAGAGGAAAAATAACATGGCACAAGTACATCTCGAAAACGTAACGGTCCGGTTTGGATCCGCTAAATCGAACCAGATAACTGCGCTTCAAAACCTTGATCTGGTTATCCCTGAAGAACAGTTTGCAGTTATCGTCGGCCCATCGGGTTGCGGCAAATCCAGTGCACTTGATCTTGTGGCCGGCCTGAACCGGGCAACCGAAGGCCGGGTCACCTTGGGGAGCACCGTGATTGAAAAACCGGGTTCCGAACGGGGTATGGTCCCGCAAAACTACTCTCTATTTCCCTGGTTAACGGTCCAGAAAAACGTGGAGTATGGGCTCGCGCTCAAGAATGTGCCCAACGCAGAGCGCACTGAACGAGCAAGCCACTATGTTGATGCGGTTGGTCTCACAAAGTTTCGCAAGGCCTATCCTTCTCAGCTATCTGGCGGGATGAAGCAACGCGTAGCGATCGCCCGCGCTTTGGCAGTCAATCCGGAAGTTTTGTTGATGGATGAACCCTTTGGCGCACTCGACAGTCAAACGCGATCCGTGATGCAGGAGCTCCTTTTGAAAATCTGGCAGCAAGAACGCAAGACCGTTTTGTTCATCACTCACGACATCGATGAAGCGCTGTATCTCGGGGATGTGGTTTATGTGATGTCCGCACGTCCCGGCCGGATAATAGACACCGTTCATGTCGGCATAGAGCGCCCCCGGGACTACTCGGTGACCACCAGCTCAGAATTTGTCGACCTGAAAAAACGCATCATGTCGAGCTTGCACGCTGAGGTCGACAAAGCCCTTGCAATGACCTGATCACAGGAAACGAGATAACCATGACTGAGGAATTTGACTATATCATCGTTGGTGCCGGATCTGCAGGGTGTGTGCTGGCCAACCGGCTAAGTGAAGATCCGACGAACAGGATTCTTGTTCTTGAATTCGGGGGGTCTGACCGTAACGTAATCATTCAGATGCCGTCAGCCTTTTCGATGCCGATGAACACCAAACTTTATAACTGGAAATATGAAACCCTGCCTGAACCGGGGTTGAACGGGCGGCGGGTTCATTGCCCGCGTGGAAAAGTTTTGGGTGGTTCGTCCTCGATAAACGGGTTGGTCTATGTGCGGGGTCATGCGCGTGATTTTGATGAATGGGAACAGCTTGGAGCAGCCGGATGGGGGTACGCCAGTTGTTTACCGTATTTCAAGAAATCCGAAAGTTTTGAGGGCGGTGACCCTACATATCGCGGCACCTCAGGCCCGTTGAGTGTAAATGCTGGAAATCGCATGAAAAACCCGCTTTACGGTGCCTTTGTGGAGGCCGGAACTGAAGCAGGATACATCAGAACCGATGATTCAAATGGCTATATGCAAGAAGGTTTTGGGCCAATGCATATGACCGTTAAAGACGGTGTGCGCTGGTCTGCTGCAAACGCCTATCTGCGCCCAGCGATGTCCCGCGAAAATCTCGTGGTTCGCACAAAAGTCATGACCCGTCGTATCCTGACGGAAGGCCGCAAGGCGACCGGGGTGGAATATGAAAAGGGTGGGAAGATCACGAAGGTTACCGCACGCCGGGAAGTTATTGTTGCCTGCGGCCCCATCGGGTCTCCGCATTTGCTCCAGCGTTCGGGAATCGGGCCCGTCGCCGTTCTGAAAGAGGCGGGAGTAAAAATTGTTCACGATCTCCCCGGTGTTGGTGAAAACCTGCAGGATCATGCCGAAATATACATCCAGTTTGCCTGTAAACAGCCAATAACGTTGAACTCCAAAATGGGTCTGATTTCCAAAGGTCTGATTGGCATGCGTTGGCTGCTGTTCAAAGATGGGCTTGGGGCAACAAACCATTTCGAAGCCGGCGGTTTCATCCGGTCTTCCCCTAAAATGGAATGGCCAGACATCCAGTATCACTTTTTGCCAGCTGCGGTTCGTTACGACGGCAAGAAGCCAATCAAAGGACATGGTTTCATGATCCTTACCGGCCCAAACAAGCCCAAAAGCCGGGGTTACGTGAGGCTGAACAGTGACGACCCTTACACGCATCCGGATATCCTTTTTAACTATCTTAACCGTGAAGAGGATCGCGATGGGTTTCGTTCCTGTATTCGGCTGACGCGTGAAGTTATGAATCAACCAGCCATGGCTGATTTCAACGCGGGTGAAATAGCCCCGGGTGCCGAAGCAACTACGGACGATGAATTGGATGATTTCGTTCGTGATAATCTGGAAAGTACCTATCATCCCTGTGGCACTTGCAAGATGGGGACAGATAAAATGTCAGTTGTTGACCCGGAGTTGCGCGTGCAAGGAATTGAGAACCTGCGTGTCGTAGACAGTTCGGTTTTCCCGACAGAACCAAACGGCAATCTTAATGCACCGACGATGATGCTAGCTGAGCGTGCCGCGGATTTGATCCGTGGAAGAAAACCGCTTGCGCCTGAAAACGCACCAGTTGGTGTAGCACCAGGGGTTGGCGAGACGCAAAGACCCTCAAAAATCGTCTTATGAGGTAGTGTAGCAAAGGCTTGCATGGGCTCTTTGCGGTCACGCGGCGGCGCAGAGTGAAACCCTGTATCAGTGTCGGCTGAATGTCGGCTTCCAATGTCGCGGCATGGTTGGCACGCACTTGCAGAGAATTCACACTTCCCGCCCTTTGGTGCAATGAAACGTGCGGGCATGAAGTCCTTGGGTCCTTCCGCGACCCTTTCGACATGCGGGTAATTCGCACCGCATGCCAAGCAAGTGTTTTGAATTTAAGAAAGGTTGAGGATGGGGTTGTTGTTGTTTGGATTGTGCACCTAGCATTCAGTTTCTTATAGTTCGATTTCCGCTTCCGACCCTCAGCAGCCACTCGTTCCTCGCGCAGCGAAAGTCAGCTTTGAGCCCATTTTGACCGATGCTGCGCTGTACGTATTCCGACGTGATGTGCCGAAGGCGGAAACGGCTGTACGCAAGGCGGACCCAAATCGGCCGTTCATTGACAGGCCTGATACCGCAGCGCAGATTCCTCGCGGTGGACATCGCCCTGACGAGGTCAAGCCAGCAGACTACAGTAGGCGCCCACCCAACCTTGCATGGACAAACTGGCTTCGATGTGCCTCTTATTAGACCATTTCTTTATGTAACCTTGTATAGCGGGTCAGAGCGGCTCAGATGGTCTCCCATCATCTTCATCGCGCCAGAAACATCATGCGTTTCCAGAAAATCAACCATGCGGTCATGTTCAAGCAAGGTCGTATTCTCGCGTCCGGTCCATAGCAACAAAGGCTTATAATACTCAAACAACCAAGACAGCATTGCTTGAGTGACGGCTTGAATAAGCGGATTGCCCGAAATCTTGGCAATCGCGACATGAAAGGCAATATCTGCCTCGATGAAAGCTTTGTCTTGGCCCAACTTGCTGCGCTGATCTTCGATCAGGGCACGAAGAACCGAAATGTCATCGGGCGTACAGCGTTCTGCTGCGAGCTGCGTTGTTCCGGCTTCAAGTATCTTTCGCAATTGCTTGAGGTGTTCCAGATTTGATGGTTCGGTCGACAGCAGCAGTTTTGCTATGTCATCCATTTGATCAAACGCAATACCAGCGGTCAATTTATTGACCCTGCTCCGCTCACCGTGAGTGATGGAAATCAGGCCTTTGTTGGCCATCGATTGCAGCGCTTCACGAACAGCAGGGCGCCCCACGTTGAACCGTTCCATCAGAGCCCGTTCCGAGGGCATCGCATCCCCGGGGGCAAGCTCACCTGATTGGACCATGTCCCAGAGGCGTTCAAAAACCTGATCTGACAGCTTTTGCCGCACAATGGGCGTGTCAATCCTTTCGGGTTTTGTATTGGGGTCTGCAGGCATGTAATTTCACTACTTTCTGGTATCCGATCCTATTATTTGCACATGCATGACAAGTTGACCACCTGACATGCGTGGTATTCAGTTCATAAGGTCGCTTAAAAACAGCGATACTTGCGGCACATAGGTAATGATCATCAGTGCGGTGATCATCGTGAACACAGGGATGACCAGCGATTTGAACATGTTCTGAACCGGGATGGTCGCCACTTGAGCGGCGGCAAAGAGGTTGACCCCCAAAGGCGGTGTGAACATGCCAAGAGCAAGGTTAACCACAATGACGATCCCGAAATGTACCGGATCAATGCCAAAGGCGATGGCAACCGGAGTCAGGATCGGCGCCAGAACGAGGATCGCTGCAGCCGTCTCAATGAACATGCCGACAAAGAACAACAGAATGTTGATGGCCAACAGGAAACTCCATGCATGTTCAAAGGTTGAATGTGCCCAAGCTCCAACGACGTTCGGCATGCCGGACAGGCTGATCAGGAAGCTGAACAGTGAAGCCGCGGAAATGATCAGCATGACCGCACCCGAGGACATAGCCGCACTCTTGAACAACTCAGGCAGGTCGCTCAGCTTCATTTCTTTGTAAACAATCAGCCCGAGGAAGAGCGCATACATCACGGCAACCGCTGCAGCTTCGGTCGGAGTAAAGACGCCGCCATAGATCCCGCCAAGAATGATCACCGGCATCATCAAGGCCCAGAAGGCTCTGAAGAAAGCGCTTATGATCGACTTCTTATCGTCGCCGTCCTGTTTTCCGTAACCTTTCACACGGCACCAGATTTGCACCATGAGGATCAACACACACACAATCAGCAAG
Organism: Pseudohalocynthiibacter sp. F2068; assembly: GCF_023015645.1. Taxonomy (NCBI): domain Bacteria; kingdom Pseudomonadati; phylum Pseudomonadota; class Alphaproteobacteria; order Rhodobacterales; family Paracoccaceae; genus Pseudohalocynthiibacter; species Pseudohalocynthiibacter sp. F2068. The sequence continues at coordinate 221,721 of NZ_JALKAK010000010.1, read as the reverse complement.
CCTGGTCCAATGCCCGCAATGAACAACTGCGTTATGGATGTCTGGGTTGAAACCGCAAACAAAATCAGGGGAACCGACGGCGGGATGATGACACCCAATTCCGATGAAGAGGCCTGAATAGAGGCGGCCATGTTGACCGGATAGCCATGCTTGACCATCGCTGGGATCAGGATAGATCCGATCGCAAATGTTGTCGCAACCGAAGACCCGGAGATGGCCGCGAACACCATACAGGCGACGACACAGGTGCTTGCGAGACCACCCTGCGTGCCACCCACCAGAGACTTTGCAAAATCAACAAGACGGTGGGACACGCCGCCCTTGGTCATCAGGTTACCGGCAAGAATGAAGAAGGGGACAGCCATCAGCGGAAAGCTGTCGAGGCCGGTGAACATCTTTTGCGGGACAACCAACAAAGGAAGGTTGGAGAAGAATACAATGCCAAAGATCGAGGCAAGCGCGATGGAAACCGCGACAGGGATCGTGACGGCGAAGAAGATGATAAGCGAGAGGGCGAGAGCACCGTTCATTCTGACACCTCCGTTAAATTGATATGGCCATGCTCTGCATCGAGATGTGCAAGCAGCAAACCGGGAAGGGCGAGCACTGCGCCAATCGGGATCGCGACGTAGAACCAGGCTACGGACACATCCAGCATAGCGACCTGCTGATCGACAACGCGCAGGGTCATTTTGTAGCCGAACCAGATGAGGATGAAGAGGAACAGTGCGATGGCCGCTGTCACCAGACGGATAACCCAGATTTGCTTGTTATGCGGTAGTAAACTTCTGAGCACATCAATTGGGATCATTTTGCCGTAACGAAAAGCAGGACCCATGATCAGGAACACGCCCCAAACGATGACGGCGCGTGCAAGAACTTCGGACCACACGGCAGAATCGCCAAGGATGAAGCGGGTGATAACTTGGTAAAAAACCAGAAGTGCGGCGACGCCAAGCATAATCGCAGCGAGGATATGGGTGATCCGGACAATAATATCTGAAGCCCTAATAATATAGTTCATGTTCCCCTCCCTTGTTTGAAAAGCGCCACCCGATCTCCCGGATGACGCTGCTTTTGAGGTCGAACGCTTATTGCGCGTCTTGGATCTGCTTGATCAGGTCAGCAACGCCCATTTCTACGGCGTACTGCTCATAAGCAGGCTGAACGGCAGCAGCGAAAGCTTCTTTGTCGACGTTCTCGACCACGTCCATGCCGTTTTCACGCAGCAAGGCAACACCATTCGCTTCGTTTTCTGCTACAGTCGCGCGTGTTCCCGCTGCTGCGGCTATGCCAGCTTCAACGAACCAGCCCTGCTGCTCTTCGGTCAGGCCATCCCATCGACCCTTAGACATCACGACGACGGCGGGGGAGTACACATGCTGTGTCAGGGTTACGTATTTCTGGATTTCCCACATGTTGTTGGCAACCAGAACCGGGATCGGGTTTTCCTGTCCGTCGATGGTGCCTTGTGCCAGCGATGTGAGAACTTCAGTCCAGCTCATCGGTGTTGGCGCGGCACCAGCCGCTTCAAAAGCTGCGATATGGACTTTGTTTTCCATTGTACGCAGTTTCAAACCCGCAAGGTCGGCAGGCGTGTTGATTGGGTGGGTGTTATTTGTAACATTGCGGAAGCCGTTTTCGCCCCAAGCCAGACCAACAAGGTCGTGGGCTTGGAATTCGTCTAGCAGGCCTTGGCCGATTGGCCCGTCCAGAACTGCATGTGCCTGATCGTAGCCTTTGAACAGGAACGGGAAGTCGAGAGCATAGACATCGGGAACAAAGTTGCCTATCGGACCGGTCGACGAAATGGCCAGATCGACGGTGCCGATTTGTAGACCTTCAATGACGTCACGCTCTCCACCCAAAGCGCCGGCTGGCTTGAGGTTGATTGTGATAGCGCCACCGGACAATTCCGCCATTGTTTCAGCAAAGGCCTTGCCGCCATCGCCATAGTGGGACTCAAGCGGTGGCGTGAAGGCAAGGTTGAATTCTTGAGCAACTGCTGTCGTTGCAGTCATCCCTAATACAACCGCTACACCAGTCAAAGTCTTGTTTATCATACGCATTTGGTTTCCTCCCTTTAGCGTTTCAGATCGGGCATATGCCCAAATTACTCTTGGATCAGGTGATCCGGTCGACGCTTGCCGCAATTTCATCGTCGTCGAAACAGCGTAGCCAATCGTCTTTCATCAGGACCGGGATCCCGAATTCGATGGCCTTGTTGGCCGCGTCCGAAAAGACGCCCTTGTGTTCGTCAAACATGACCGCGCCCATGATGTTCATGTGGCCAAGAAGAAAGTCTCTGGCGCAGTCGTATGACACACCCTTCCTGACTACTTCGTCCATTGCCATGCGCAGGACCTTCATCAGCGAACCGTTCACTGTTTCAGACAACCCTGGCTCGAGCAACGCGAACTGCTTGAGTGTGACACGGTGTGAACGCGCAACGGGTGCATAAATCGCACGGCCAACCTTTTCGCCCAAGACATAGTCCTCTTCAGGGCCTTGAACCAATGTGTTCACGATACCCTGCTTGGCCGCGATGCCGCCGAAGTAATCCCTCTTGGCTTCCATTTCCGTTTCATCATTCCAGATCGGCGGATGACACGGGTGAGAGACAAAATATGTAATGTCCGCACGCTCGGGCAGATGACCGGCAAAGGGGGCCGCACCATCAAGGCAAACAAGCATTGCGCCCGATTTGATTTTATCAACGATCGCCGCGGCGACCTTGCCAATGTGTGTATCCGGCACAGCAAGCACAATGACGTCCGCCCCATCCAGCGCGACATCCACATCGACGCAGTCAACGCCATAAGCTTCTTTAACGCGCGCGCGGCCCTCGTCTGAGACCTCAACATGAAGCGTCTCGAATTCAGATGTCTTGGCAAGGTTGGCTCCAAGGCGCATCCCCATTTTTCCGCCCGCACCAAACAAAGCAAGCTTTGTCATGAACTTTCCTCCCTTCACTCCACGCTGAACGCGTAATCAAATTGACAACTGGTATGATAAGGTACTAACATAATGATTATGTCAATAAAAATTTCATGATTGAGAGTGTCACGCATGCAAAACACCGAACGCAGCCTTCCTGATGGGCCTTTGGTCGCTTGGTACGGTGATGACTTCACAGGTGCCTCAGCGGTGATGGAGGTTTTATCGTTCGCTGGCCTTCCCTCGATGCTGTTTCTACAGCCGCCGACAGAAGCTCAGTTGGCGCCGTTCCCGGGCATCAAAGGGATCGGCGTCGCATCGACGGCACGGGCGCAATCCCCTGAATGGATGGACACGCAACTGTCTGATATTTTCTCACGGCTAAAAGCGCTGAACCCAGCCATCCTTCACTATAAGGTCTGCTCTACGCTGGATTCTTCGCCCGACGTCGGATCAATCGGGCGGGCAATCGAGATCGGTGCAGACCTATTCCCGCCCGCAGTTATTCCTGTATTGATCGCGGCCCCCCAGATGCGCCGATACCAGTGCTTCGGGCATTTGTTTGCGGGTATGGGAGAGGCAGTGTTCCGGTTAGACCGACACCCTGTCATGTCCCGCCATCCTATCACTCCAATGGACGAATCCGACGTTGCGGTGCACATCGCAAAACAGTCGAACCGGCTGGACGTAAGCTGCATTTCGTTAACAACGCTCGGCTCTGGCAGCGACGCCCTTATGCCATCCAAAGCCTCAGTTGATGGTCGGATCACGGCTGTCACGCTAGACAGCGTCGATGCCAGATCCGAATCGGCTACCGGTCAGATAATCTGGCAGGGCCGTCACGGCAGCCGCTTTGTGGTTGGATCGCAGGGTGTGGAATACGCGCTGGTCCGGCATTGGCAAGACGCGGGTCTTCTGACGCCGATGGACCCGCCAAAGAGCATTGGTCGCGCCGAGAAAATGGTCGTTGTCTCTGGTTCGGTTTCGCCGACCACAGCCGAACAGATCGCGTGGTCCAAAGAAAACGGATTTGCCGGTATTGCCTTTGACGCCTCAGTTGTCTGCGATGACGCCACAGTGCTGGGATATGAAATGGACCGTGTGATTGACGCGGCACTTGAAGCGATCGCGCAAGGCCTTGATCCCCTGATCCACACCGCAGAAGGCCCCGATGACCCTGCAGTTAATCGGTTCAGAGCAGCTGTGGCCGAGTCAGAACACGACATGTCTGCCGCAAATCAGATGACTGGTGAGGCCCTTGGCCGGATCCTGTATCGCGTTTTGGAACGTAGCGGAGCGCGGCGCGCCGTGGTTTCGGGCGGTGACACATCCGGGCATGCGACACGTCAACTGGGCATCTTTGCGCTTTCGGCGCTGGCGCCCACCATACCTGCCGCAGCGATCTTCAAGGCCCATGCTGACGGGGCAATGGATGGTTTAGAACTGGCACTAAAGGGCGGCCAAATGGGCAGCCATGATTACTTCGGCTGGGTCCGAAGCGGAGGAGGAGCACGATGAACCGCATTACAGCAACATACGAGATTGAATCTCCCATTGGGATTACCAAAGCAGCCGAGGTCATGGCGGGCGAACAATCCACAGGCACCTTTGGAAAAATCGCGTTGGAAACAGACGAACTACGTGCCCGGTGCGCGGCCCAAATCGATGAATTGACCGTTAATAGTGTTGGGCACAGCCCGTCCCTACCAAGTCGTTTTTCTAGCAACAGTTACGAGCGCGGGATCGTCAAAATCAGTTGGCCCATCGACAATCTGGGGACGTCTTTACCAAACCTCATGTCAACAATTGCAGGCAATCTTTTCGAGCTGGCAGAACTTTCGGCGATCCGCATGACAGATATCGGCCTGCCCAAGGTCTTTGCCAAAACCAATCCCGGCCCCGCTTTCGGTGCCACAGGGACGAGAGGGGAATTGGGTGCGCATGATGGACCGATCATTGGCACAATCATCAAACCTTGTGTCGGACTAAGCCCTGCAGAGACAGCCGACCTTGTTCAGATATTGGCGGTCGCAGGAATCGACTTCATCAAAGATGATGAGTTGCAGGCCAATGGGCCGCATTGCCCATTCCCAAAGCGCGTCGAAGCAGTTATGGGCGTTCTGAACGCCCACGCTGACAAAACAGGCAAACGGGTGATGTATGCCTTTAACATCACCGACGAAGTTGACCAGATGAAGCGCAATATGGACCTGCTGAGCGCGCATGGGGCCACATGCGCAATGGTCTGCATGAATTCGGTAGGCCTGAGCGGCCTGCGTGCAGCACGCGATCACGGCAACCATATCATTCATGGCCACAGAGCTGGATGGGGACTTTATTCCAGATCGCCTCATATTGGCATCAGTTTTCCAGCTTGGCAGAAACTCTGGCGCCTCGCCGGTGCCGACCACCTGCATGTCAACGGCTTGGCCAGCAAATTTACCGAGCCTGATCCAGTTGTCGCAGAATCCGCCAAGTCAGTCCAAACTCCGGTCTTCTACGATCGCGGACCAGCACATCTTGCCATGCCGGTTTTCTCATCAGCGCAGACAATTTGGCAAATCCAACCGGCCAGAACCCTTTTGGGAAACGACGATTTCATCTTCTGCGCAGGTGGCGGGATCATGAGTCATCCAGGTGGCCCTGGTGACGGTGTGATCGCTTTGCGACAGGCCGCCGATGCGGCGCGCGCCGGCATATCGATCGAGAAATATTCACGCCAACATCCTCAGTTGCGTGCGGCGTTGGACGTGTTCATCAAGCCAACCCTTGATCTGGGTTGAAGATCGAGTTTCGGCAAGGAAAAGTTAGTGGAACGTCCACGGATCTCTGCTTTTGCGCTTAGTGGCAGTTTGGGTGCAAAGCGATATTTGGCAGTTGCCGACCAATATCCGCTCTGTCCCGCATAGCTGCCATCGGGGCGGCGAGCGGCAAACGGCTGTTTTGAGTCCCTAGTGACCAATGTTGCGACTTGTACATTTTGACGAGAAGAACCGAAAACGACTATTGGCCTGCGGCACTACTTTCGCAAGCTGGAGGGATGCTGTCGTGCGCTGCAAGATTGCAATATCATACTGACGTTACCGCTCCGTTTCCTATCGGTCCTTATAGAATGGACCCAACTAACTCAGGGCAATATCGTGGCCAAGATTCTCATCATCGAAAGCAAACCACCGTAACTGGTGGCTATGGGCAACGCGGCCTTTTTGGGATTCGTGTGCTCTGTCATCGAACGATATCGAAGTTTATCACAGCTCAACTGGTGGTAAAAAATTTACGAAGCGCTTTAAGAAAGGTTATCTTTTAACAAAAAAGTCTCTCGTAAGTTCAAAAAGAGTTACAATTTTTTCAAATCTGAAGGGAACGTTTGGTGCTAAAGAAAATTGAAGAGTTGAGACAACACATCCAAAAGCTCGAAGACGAATTGGAGGCTGAATTCGAGGACGCACGCGTGGCATTGGGTGTTCATATTGAGAACGGACGTGCAGTGTTCCGGGAAGAAGTGCTGCAGCGCCACAGCGAACTTCGAACAAGTCTTTTGAAATATGTCAGCGGTGCAAAATTGCTGACTATCCTGACAGCTCCTGCTATCTACGCTGTTTTTGTTCCTTTGGCGTTGCTTGATTTGTTTGTTTCAATATATCAACTGATCTGTTTTCCGGTCTACGGCATAAAAAAAGTACGTCGAAGCAATCACATTGTGTTCGATCGACACCGCCTTAAATATCTGAACGGTATCGAGAAAATAAACTGCGTTTACTGTTCTTACGCGAATGGAGTCCTCTCGTATGTAGTTGCTGTTGCTTCAGATACGGAAAAGTACTGGTGTCCGATCAAGCATGCGCGTCGAATTCCAAATCCTCATGGGAGTTACCATTCGTTCGCAGATTATGGAGACGCTGAAGGGTACAAAGACCGTGTTGCAAGATGTCACCGATCGTACAAGAAAATTGACGGCTCTACTCAAGAATAAAGAAACTTTTTTACCTATCGAATAATAAGATAAAGTCTTGTTCCTCCACGAAAAATCGTGAGCGCTACAGCAGAACTGTTATCGGGAAGAGCGCTAAATAGCTCCTCTACAGTCAATATTTTCTGTTTGTTTACGGCCATTATTACATCACCTGCCCGCAACCCTGCGTTGGCTGCGGGACTATGGCGGAGAACTGAGACGACTGACACACCTTCTACAATTCCAAAGCCTTGCATTCCGGAACTCAGGGCTTTGAATTCGGCACCCGTGAGTCTGTTAACGCGGCTTTCTACTCCGGTACGCGTGGGTTCGGTTGGTATGTCGATTGTTGTATCCAGCGTCATCAATTCGCCATCTCTGAGTAGTGTAATCCAAAGCGTTTCTCCGGGTTTTGTCAGGCCGACCATATTTCGCAGGTCACCAGAATCGTCAATGCTTTCGCCATCGACATCAATCACGATATCACCGGGCAAAAGCCCGGCCTTTTCTGCGGCAGAACCCGGCTCTACCTGTACAATGATCGCGCCTTGCGTAGTATCCAAGTCAAGGGCGGCCGCCAAATCTGGTGTCAAATCCTGTGCAGAAACACCAAGCAATCCACGACGGACTTCGCCATATTCGATCAATTGCTCCATAACCAGTTGTGCCATGTTGATGGGCACCGCAAACCCTATTCCGACGTTGCCACCAGAAGGGGCAATGATTGCCGAGTTTATGCCGACAAGATTGCCGTCGAGTGTTACAAGAGCTCCCCCTGAGTTACCTGGGTTGATTGATGCATCCGTCTGAATGAAATCTTCAAACCCTTCGGGGTTGATACCAGAACGATCAAGTGCACTTATAATGCCGGAAGTCACAGTCTGACCCAAACCGAAGGGGTTACCGACCGCCACAACAAAATCACCAACCCGCAAAGTCGAGGAATCTCCCATTTGCAGGGCGGTCAAATCTGATGGGTCAATTTTTAAAAGCGCAATATCAGTTGCACTGTCTGAGCCGATAACCACCGCCTTAAAGTTTCGTCGGTCGTTCAGCGTCACCGTGATTTCGACCCCATTTTCGATCACGTGATGGTTGGTGAGAATATAACCTTTTTCCGCGTCAATAACGACGCCGGAGCCAGCACTTAGACGCCGCTGTGGCTCCATGCGTTCGGGAAAATCAAAGTAACGCCGAAAGAAGGGATCGTTAAACAGCGGGTTCATTCGAATAGGTTTCTCTGAGACCACAGCAATGTTCACAACTGCGTCAGTGATTTTCTGCAGCAAGGGCGCAATCGTGGGTATGCCACGTTCATCTGTTTGAGCTAAAATCTGTGCCTGTGCCGGAAACGCCTGAGCATTCACAAAAACCAAGGTTACACTTATGAAAAGAAATCTAAAAAAGAACCTGTCCATCTGATATCCCTCCATTTTCACAAAATATCATCTAATGTCTTTGTCTTAGAGACGGTGAACTTATGCGGACTGCGTACTCCATTGACGAAAATCACACATGCGCTTGGCTCTTAACCTTTTCTGGGGACCTGCCTCTAATCGATATAGATCTAGAAAAATAATTATATAGTGACGCATACTACGGCCTATTTTTTGCCTAAATCCCTACAGCGCTTTCTCGTTGCCCTTTTTCTTCAGATTCGGGGACTTCCGTCATTGTTGCTTCTGTCAGCAAAAGAACACTGGCTACAGAAACAGCGTTTTCAAGGGCGATACGTACAACCTTTGTTGGGTCAATGATGCCAGCGTCAACCAGATCTACATATGTATTTGTTGCAGCGTCATATCCGACATTCTTTTTGCTGTTCATACTTTGGGCGACAACAACGCCGTCATCGACGCCAGAATTTTCAGCGATCTGCCGCATCGGTGCGGAAAGTGCGCGCCGCAGTATCTGGAGACCGGTACGTTCGTCACCCTCGACAGATTTTTCAAGGTCTTCCAAAGGCTTCGTGCAGCGTAAAAGTGCCAGTCCGCCTCCTGGGACTATCCCTTCGGAAACGGCAGCTTTGGTCGCATTAATCGCATCATCAAGCGCTTCTTTCTTTCGTTTCATTTCAGTTTCTGTCGGCGCGCCCACGCGGATAACAGCAACACCACCAGAGAGTTTAGCAGCACGTTCTTCCAGTTTCTCGCGGTCATAATCGCTTGTCGTCTTTTCAATCAGGTTGTGAATTTGTTCAACCCTGGCCTTGATCGCCGCGCTTTCGCCAGCGCCGCCGACGATCGTTGTTTTGTCGCCGTCACAGACAACGCGACTGGCGCGCCCAAGCTGCGGAAGCTGAACTTTTTCGAGCGTGAGCCCAATATCTGACGAAACCATCTGAGCTCCGACAAGAATTGCGATGTCCTCTAGCATGGCTTTACGCCTGTCTCCAAAACCCGGTGCTTTGACTGCAACGTTGGGTAAAACACGCCGCATCTGATTTACAACCAGGGTTGCGAGCGCTTCCCCATCTACGTCCTCTGCGATAATAAGGAGGGAATTTCCGCTTTTTACAATCTGCTCCAGTAAAGGAACAAGGTCATTCATCGTTGTAATTTTTCGGTCACATAACAGGATCAATGGATCTTCTAAAACAGCTTCCATTTTAGCCGCATCGGTCACGAAATAGGGGGAGATGTAACCGTGATCAAATTGCATCCCTTCGACAATATCCAGCACGGTTTCGGTGGTCTTCGATTCCTCCACCGTGATCACACCGTCGTTCCCAACCTTTTCCATTGCGTCAGCAATAAGTTCGCCGATTACTGTATCGCTATGCGCGGAAATGGCGGCGACCTGTGCTTTTTCCAATTTTGTTTCGACGGGTTTCGACATTTCTTGCAGGGTTTTGACGACGGTATTCAACCCTTTTTCAAGACCTCGTTTGATTTCGACCGCACTGGCGCCCGCCACAACGTTCCGTGTTCCGTCCGCGAAAATTGCATGGGCAAGTATCGTCGCGGTGCTTGTGCCGTCACCCACCGCGTCACCTGTTGTTTCGGCAGCCTGACGAAGCATGCGCGCTCCCAGGTTTTCCTCGGGATCTTTCAACTCGACTTCCTTGGCGATGGTGACACCATCATCGCAGACAATTGGCGCACCCCATTTTTTCTCGATGAGAACAGATTTTGATCGTGGCCCAAGCGTTACACGCACCGCGTCGGCCAAGGCAGATGTTCCGCGTAAAATTTTCTGTCGGGCGTCTGACCGGAATGTTATATTTTTGTAGGGCATTTTGCAGTCCCAACTTGCTCAGTGCAATAACTTGAAGCATTTAAGTAATAAGATGGCCCCCGCGTGATACTTGGGGGTGCGGGGGCACATCGTCGGTGGCAGACATAAAATAGTTCCGCCACCTGTTTCGTTCCGGAAATTTAAAGGTGACCGGAGCTTTCTCAAGTGTCATTCGAAGGCCATCTATGCTTTGGCTTTGACCTTCACCTTTTTCGTTTTGGCTTTCGCTTCAGGTAGTTTTGGTAAAGTGACCGTCAAAACACCCTTGCTGAAAGAGGCATCAACCTTGTCTGTGTTAACCCCTTCGGGTACAGCAAGCGATCGGGTGAAGGAGCCATAGCGCCGTTCGGAGAGATAGTAATTTCCTTCTTTCTCACCCTCTTCGCGTTCTTCCTTTTTTTCACCGCGGATGGTCAGCATGCGATCAGAAAGTTCGACTTCGATATCGTTTTCGTCCATACCGGGCAGCTCAGCTTTGATCTGAACTTCCTTTTCCTTGTCAATGACGTCTATAGCTGGGACTTTGGTGCCAAAATCAAAGGGCGTGGACAATGTCGGAACTTTCCATTGACGCGCCAATCGTCCAAACGGCCACCCTCCCTGAAACTCGTCAAAAACGTTTTCGATTTCTTCACGCAGATCGAGCAACGGGTGCCATTGTGATCTTGATGCGTCTGGCATGTCTTCTTTTGTTTTTACGGCTATATCGCTTTTCTTGTTCATAGTATGTCCTCCAGAATTTCTAAGGAAGTAAACGAAGCTCTCCTGAAAACAACTTAGGTGTTTGCAAATTTTTCTCATTGACGTTTGTCAATCATTCGCACCATCGAACATCAGAAGATGAACCGTTGGCTGAATACTCGTTAGGAGAGCTCGAATCCGCAATTTCAGCGAAGAGAGAGCTATGCCTCGCATCCGTCGAAATCGGAGTCTGTAGCGCCATTTTTTAGACAGTATGCAGCGGTTGTTTCAGAAACTCGCCGTGCCTGTGGGGACTGGTTTGCTTCTGTCTGAAAGCACCAATAGAAATGTTGGAAACTGAATGGCATATGATCGTCCACTCACCGAGCGAACTTCTTGCCCAGAAAATGGGACCGAGTGCTGACATTTGTCAATCTTTCCCTGGCCGCGCGCGATGCAGTGCTTCACGTACATGCGAAGTTTGCAGAAATTTGTATCTGTTCAAGCCTCTGACTACACTCACTTCAATTTGGAGCGCCACCTCTACAGTTGGGCCAAATTCAAGCTTAACCGCACAGCTGGTCTGGCCGAGTGACGCCAACTTTGTTCCGCATAAGTGCGCCCTATTTGCGGCAAACGGAGATTGGTTCGAACTAGTCTGACAACCCTAGGGTCGGTGTTTGATGGCACATTTATAGTGCTGGGGGGGGCATTTAATATAGATCTTTAAAATCTCAAAAACCGAAGCAAATATCAGCTACTCGCCAAGTAGGCTGGATCAGGGAAAGTTTGCAGTCGTAACGAACAACAGACCGGTGGCACTTAAGATCAACAAAAGCCACAAAACGACGGCCCTGAAAGTTTTTGGATCCGTTGATGCGAACTGCCTAGAGCCAAGCCATACACCAAGACCCAGCAGTGGAAGTGATACCAAGATCCGGTGGACTGTGAGACCATCGTAGAACCCTGAAGTAGCTAGAAATCCACCCGCCCAAACATCCGCCACAAACAAGTATGCAATCATGGTGGCGCGCATGCGCGTGGCTTTTTCATCTGTCAGGCTGAAAAACAACGCCAGAACCAAACCACTTAAGGCAGTTGCTCCGTTGGCTATACCGATGGCAAAACCCACCAATCCGTGCACCAATGACGGCAATGTGCGTAACCGTTTGTGTGAGAAAATAAGATAAAAACTTGAGATAAAGATAAAGGCGAGGACTGAAATGCGAAGGGGATCTTCAGGAAGAATTCCGAGAAGATAGACGCCTATTGGGGTTCCAACGAAACCGGCAGTCAGAAGTATGGAAAGTTGCTTCCACCGAATGTCAGAAAATATTCCACGGGCCTGACCGGACGAGGCAGCTAATTCTAAAGCGATCGACAGCGGTACGATCTCGATGATCGGGAGCGAGATCGTTAACCCCGACATGAGAACCGCTGTAAAACCAAACCCGGAATAGCCGCGTATGTAGGACGCTACAAATAGGACGGTCCCGCACCAGACTAGGTCAGTAATCGAGAGGCCCAGAAGCGGTATCATGGAAATCCAATCCAAGTGAAAACCAATGTATTGATTGTCTAACTAGACCTTGCAAGTTGGCAAAGGCGAAATTCCGATTGTTACACCAACTCACTTACACTCGATTATAAAAAAAATTTCTTCGTAGAATGCAATGTAGATATGTACGGACTCTCGGGACACTTCCTGTAAATTCCCTGATTTGGGATGGAGGAAGTTTTCATGACGAACGAAGAACGCGATATTCAACGCAAATTGTGAGTGCTCATAGAGCGGCTTGGCGCCCGCATAGTGTTCGCTGATGACACCACCCCCAAAAGTGTTGACGCCATCGCCTATGCCAAAAATCCAAAAAAAGGAGGCGGGGGGATCAGTGTTGCGAGACGAATGCGAAGTAGTCTAGGCATGTCTGCATGAAACAAGTCCCCAAAAATACCACGGATGAAGCGCTTATTCAGGAATTCCTGAACAAAGGCGGCAAAGTCAGCGTTGGCAAAACCAAACCCCTGCCAAGTGAGCTGGGTTTGAGCAACAATTCTTGGAACAACAAGCTGACTAAAGAAGAAAAGTCCGCGCGCGATCGGAAGTGATCTAGCAAGGCGAGGCCCTGCCTTTCTGCGCTTACTACACTATCCTCTCCAACAGAGATGGGCGGAAGCGGCCATTCGCTGCGTCATTCCCAGATGTCAGATGTGCGGACTTAGCGAGCCTTCGCTGCGGTTGCTCCAATGACCCCTTTGGACAAGCACTAATCTGCTCCGGTACTTGACAAACCTGAGGTCTTGATCGCAGACAGGCGCGCGCTTTAAAGCAAGCCGAGCTGTGACATTTTCAGCAAATGGCTGTTGTTGGCGGTTTTGTATCTCACTTGGCGTTATGCGCCCGACTCTCCTGTGGGCCATTGCCGGGGCGTAGTTTGCTGCTCTGTCATCTCGGATCTGCGGCTGGCGGCTGACGAACGCTGGGCATAAAGTGTGAGGAAGACGCCGAGACCAACCAGAGCGCAGGCGAAAATTTTCCAACCATCAACCGTCTCCCCCAGAAAAGCTGCGCCCATAATCAGCGTGACGATTGGAATAAGCGCTGTCAAAGCCGCCCCAGCCGAGGCTCCTAAGTATTCTGTTGACTTTGTGAATGCAAATACCGCCAAAGCACCAGTGAGCGCACCTTGGTAAATCGCTTGGGCTGCAATGTCGCGCACCGGAGCCTGCAATATTTGCCCCCCAAAAAACACAAGATAGACCGGCAGAAACGATAGAGCTGATCCGACGGCAATGATCGCGGTTGCATGAAGGGCGGGGAGATTGGTTTTCCGCACGATGATGACATAGCTCGCCCACATCCCACCCGTTATTGCGAAAATGAGGTGCCCGAAGGAGGCCTGCCTCAAAGTCAGCAGGTCCGTGAACAGCGCGGTCCCGGCCAGCACCGCCAGTATCCCTGCGATTTTGGCCACCCTCATGTTTTCGCCCAGAAAGATCCACCCAAGAATGCCAACGAACACAGCCATGAGACCTGGATTGATCGCCCCGGCGTCAGAGGCAGGCGCAAACTCAAACCCGAAGGACAGCACCATTATGTAGGGCGCGCCATTGCACGTGACGAGAGCCAGAACACCCAAGACGCCCAGCTTGTCCATCGCCCACCCGCGTCGCCAGATGACACCGACCAACAACAAGGCCGCGATGCCAAAACGCAGTGCCGCAAGATCGAACGGCGTGAGGGATGTCTGAACGCCAAGCCGCAACATGACGAGAGATCCGGACAATACCGCGACGGCGATGCCGCCCCAAAACAGGCCTGACAATAGGGTCTTCGTTGATGCATCCACGTCTGTTCTCCTCAGTTGAGGGGAAGTTAGCCCTGTTCATCACATTAGAAAAACGATACATTCTGGACTTATGAATGAGATATCCTCACCGTTATTTTCTAGTGATGCTGAGCCAATGCGGACGATTAGCCTCGACATGGCGCGCACATTTGCGGCGATTTGTGACACAGGGAGTTTTCGATTGGCCGCAAACCGCGTCAATCGCTCCCCTTCGGCTGTCAGCTTACAAGTTGCAAAGCTCGAAGAGCTCCTGAACTGTGAGCTGCTGCACAGAGATGCCCGGAAGGTCACGTTGACCCAAGCAGGTGAACAGTTTTTGGGATATGCCCGTCGCCTGCTGAGCCTGAACGATGAGACGCTGTCAAAATTTCGCGGGTCGACACTTTCGGGACATCTGCGGCTTGCTGCACCGCATGATTTGGGAATATCGACGGTTCCCGCGCTTTTGAAACGCTTTGCCGTGACGCACCCGAACATATGCGTCGAAGTCAGACTGGATGCATGTGATGCGGCTCAGGACCTTTTTGGGTCTGGAAATGCACAGGTAGTCTTTTTCAGTGAGCAGAATTCTAGGATACGCGCTGCGCGCAAACTCTATACGGAAGAGCTTTGTTGGTTGCAAGCGACAGATGGTGCGGCCGTGCAGAATACGCCTCTGCCAATTGCTGTTTCGGAAAAGGGGTGTTCGTGGCGGGATGCAGCACTTGCCGCGTTGGATCAGGCAGCAATCCCTTATCGAGTGGCTTATTCGAGCGACACATCCGCAGGGCAGCTGGCGGCGGTGCGGGCTGATCTTGCAATTGCAGCGTTGCCAAAAGCAATTGCAAAGAACGATGTTTCACTTGTTTCGTCGGAACTTGGTTTGCCAAGCATCGGTAATGTGACGACCTTTATGGCACACGACGATAGCAAGAACGCAGTTGCCTTTGCCGCGCATGTTGAAGCGCATCTGGCAGAATCTCCGTATCGTTGATCAGATTCAAAAAGCCAAGCGCGCCTTGGCTTCCCGCTATCCACTGCCCATCAAGCACCGAGAAACAGGATCGAAAAATCGGTTCAAACTGCCCGCTCTGGTGCTCGAAGCACATTGTAACGCGACGGAGTGAAGAAACGTCCGAAGTAAGGGCGATACTGCTGCGGATCGCTGAGGCGGCCTGTAAGACACGTCAGGTCAGACACCGCCAAACCTGCCATTCGTGCGCTGCGCAGCATTGGTTAAAACGGGCTCGTTGCGGTAGTTCGCCGTCCCTCCACGAACGATCGGTTTGGGCCGAAAGCAGATTAGAACGCAGAAGGTTTTTTAAAGTTACTTGAGCTTCGACGCCATAATCTCGGCAGCAGCTCTTAATGGCTCATCTGCAAGATGTGAATATCGCTGTGTCGTCATTGGATTTGTGTGCCCTAGTAGCCGCCCCACAATAGCAAGGCTCATACCGCTGGAAACGAGTTGTGATGCATGCGTGTGGCGATTGTCGTGAATGCGATAGTCTTGAATCTTAGCTTTTGTAACGACAGTGCGCCAAAATTTCTTGAGATCAACAAGGGGTTTTTGAGGTGATCGGCCTGGGAAAACAAATTCCGATCCTTCGTTTTTGATGTCAAATATCCCCGCTAGGAGTTCTTGGGAAGCGGTGGAGAGAGGCAAATGCTCCGTCCGCTTTTGCTTCGTGTGGTGTGAAGGCTTGATCCAAACGCCACGCTCAAGATCAAAATCTACCCATCGAGCGGTTAAAACTTCGCCAATTCGTGCCCCTGTCAGTAGTTGCAGTCGAATTGCATTTGCAGCTTTTTGATTTTGATGCTGATTGAGGGCAACGACCAGTCTGCCAAGTTCGTCATCCGACAGCCAACGATACCTTTTTTCTTCGTGAAATTTTTCAACGCCCTTGACCGGGTTGTCCGTGCGCCATCCCCATTTGATAGAAAGTTCAAACATCTTGGAAAGAAGAGAGAGAACCCGGTTGGCTTGATAGGGTGTTTGCTTGAGGGAATTGTGAAGGGTCTGAATATCTTTATGACCAACTCCGGAGGCTCTGTGATTGCCGAGCTTTGGCAAGATCAGGCGATTCAGCATAGATTGATCATTTGCAACGCTTTTGGGGCGCTTTTTTGGGATCGCGTGAATTTCCAAGTACTGTAGAGCCAAGTCCTGCACAGAAGGTGCATCTCGCTTTGACTTGGCTTCTGCTACTGGATCTTGACCTCTGAGGACGTCGGAGAAAAGGCCCGTCGCAATTTCCTTAGCCTGTGCAAATGACATTAGAGGGCCGTGTTGTCCAATTGTCTTTCTACGAGATCTACCCGTGGTTTTGCTTCGGTATTGAACGACATAGCTTTTGGTGTTGTTTGGCTTCACGCGTACACCAAAGCCAATCAATGAGGTGTCCCAGTAAACAGTGTCAAAAGGGCAGGGGGCAAGCTTATCGACGACGCTTTTGGACAATCGGATTTTTGACATAACTCAATTCGCTTGAACTGTATGGGTAAGCATAAGGTAAGCAAAAAGTCGAGAAATTGGAAGTAGAAGATAGTTTGAAATAGTAATGGCATAGAATTAAATACTATCAAAATATATGCTTACAGGGTAATTTCGAAACCCACAGAATAGTAGAGAAGTAGGGACCGTAAGACTTTAATCAGTAGGTCACTGGTTCGAGCCCAGTAGGGCTCACCACATCTTTCTATTTTCAGTAAGCTAGTGCTATTTTGTGCATCGTGATTGTCGCGATGGGCTTTTGAGGAAGCACTGTGGAAGCTGCCGGGAATCGCGACTTGCAAAGTTGCGGTGTTGTCGGAACGCAATGTTATCGGTTTTCTGCGAAGGCTAGGAAAGTTCATTCGCCCGCATCGTGTTATGTCAATGACATTGTTTGCCGAGCAAATTTCTACGGCTACGAAACCAGAAACAGTAGTTCCAGAATAGCGTGCGGTCCAAGATAGACCGCCAAGCGCGTCAGCTGGAAAAGTCGGTTCTTCATGGGCGCATATCCTGAAGGCCGTAGGTTCAAATCTTATTCCTGAAATCAACCTTTCTTATATAAAACAACATGCTAATCACCAACAAGAAGCGGACATTTGTTTTGCCAAATTCCACGTGAAAGTGCTGTGAAAGCAGCAGGAGGAGTTTGGTGGGTGTGACGCTGCAGCAACAGCGTCGTTTGCTGATTTCTGGTGTCACCGCCGACACGCTGGGTATGCAGAAGGTCTTTTCTCACCGAAAACAGCCACCTTACACTGAAGATAGCCAATTAAACTGCGACGGTGGAATATTTCGGGCATTCATACGTTAGGAACATTTCACAGGAAAACAAAATGCAGCCCCCAAATTACGTGCCTCACAATAACACATCGGATGAGCAGCTGTTAGCCCGCCAGCAGCTTTATAGTCTGTTTGAAAGCCGACCCTTTGATGATGCGACTCTTCTCACCAATTTTGGCCTTTTTGCTCGATCTTCCGCTTTGGCGAAGATCTTTTTCTTGTAAGAAGCCTATAGTGAGGCGCTGACCTTGCCTGACGACATCTTCGTTTTGGGAACATGGCTGGGCTAGGATCTTGTTGTATTTGAATCCATGAGAGCAATGCTGGAACCCTATAATGCGGCCAGAGCGCTCGTAGGTTTTGATACTTTTGTGGGTACGAGGGCATTACCGGCAATGATACCCGCTCGGAAACGGTAAAAGACGATGGGTATGTTGTGTCCGAAAACTACAAAGACTATCTTGGTGCCCTGTTGGCTTATCATCGCTCAGAAAACGCAATGGGACACGCGCTTCGGCACAATCTTGTGCAAGGTGATGCTTGCGAAACCGTAGCCGAATATCTTGACCAGCATCCTGAAACCGTGATTGCCCTCGCCTATTTTGACATGGCTCTGTATGAGCCTACAAAAGCCGCGCTCGTGGCAATGGAAGAGCGTTTGCTTTCTGGCAGTGTACTAGTATTCGACGAATTGAACGACGAGCATTACCCGGGCGAAACAATGGCCGTTCGCGAATGGCTGAAAGGGAAAAGCTACATTGTCAAAAGATCACGTTTCTTACCGGACCGCTCATTTGTGATACTCAAATGATATGTGCTGCCAGTCACTGGGGTTGTTAATCAGTAAATTTTAGGTAACTGGCGGTGTCTATCATGCGTTATCGTTGCTGTATTTGTTCGCCAATAGGAAGCTTTTTGGGCTGATTAGATGAGGCTGCCACCAACCTGCGACCATTGAATAGAAGACCTAGTGCTATCGCCCCTTAGATGTTTGCAATTTTGAGTTAGTCAATTCCTGTCGAAGGAGACCACCGACGAAGCGATCAAGGTTCATTGAGGAACAGGCGATTGGCAATCTGAAGGAACATCAATCGATACATGGTGTGAGGGAAACGTGCTGGAACTGCGGCGTCAGCGATGCGAAACTTAAAGCTGGCGCGCGCACGGTGTGGACGGAACAGACGTGATCTGCTACGCGGTCTGAGTTCGAACGAAGCCAGAAATCGCAGCAGCATGACACGTCGTTACACCTACACCTGTCTACTTCTCTCCTACGAGCAAGCGCCCTACATCGCAGAGGCGGTGCGCAGCGCATTGTTGCAGGAATGCGCGCCGATGCAGATCGTCCTCTCCGACGATGCTTCGCGTGATGACAATTACAGCCGCATGAAGGAGGTCGTGGACCAGTATGACGGCCGCACGATGTTCTCTTAAACCGATATGACACCAACCTCGACGTGAATGCACATCTCAAGAAGTGCCTTGAGATGTGTAGCGGGGACGTAATAATCGCGGCCGCTGGAGACGACATATACTATCCTGATCGCGCGCGGCGCATTATGGAGGCGTTCGAAGAAGCGGATCCTTTGCTTGTGTATTCGCATGCCGACGTGACGAAGCTCGATCGGTCGCCCGCTGAGGCGACCTACAGGAAGGCAACGTTTTACACGACCACGGACCCCCTTGCCGCAGCGAAATCGCGTGCGCTTTATCTCGGTGCAACATGCGCTTGGCATCGCGATCTTTATCGGAAATATGGGCTGATACAATTTGCGAACGCCCATGAGGATCTGATCCACGGGTTCCGAGCTGCCCTCGAGGGGAGGCTGCATTTCATCGATGCGCCGTTGCTGACCTATCGGATGGGGGCGGGCCTCACAAACACACCGACGGAGGCGCTTACAAAGGAAGCCTTCCGAAAGAAGCGCCTACGCGAAGTCGACCATGATATCTGCGTTTTCAAGCAGCGTCTCATAGATATACAGACCTTCGGTATGAGTCCTGATCACGAGATTTCGTTTCTTGGCGCTCCGCGCAAGCGAAGGAGAGATAAGGGCGGCGTTCATCACGCGAGGTTTTCCCGGGATTGTCCCATTCCTGAGTCGGCGCCTGCTGCGTGCCATCGGTATCGCGATCTCCGAGTCGCGTAGGCAACGCAAGGCGCTGCGGCATAGCGCTTGAGTTGGAACTATCTAGTTAGGGACGAGTTGAGATTCGCCAAAGCAAAACTTTTCCACCGTAAAGAATCGTAGGCACTTACAGCCTCAGAATCCGGAAGAGGTCAGGTGGTGGTTGTGGATGCCGCAACACATATCAAAAGTTGCCCGATACAACCACGCGTGTCAGGTCCACCGATACCTTCCCGCCGCTTTCCCGATCCGTTCCTTTACTGTGACGGGGTGATCGCTGCGAATGCGTCTCCGATGATATTGTGAATGTCCTGCCAATCCTGCATCTCGAAACGATTGCGCAGTTGCTTGGAGCTTAGGCGCATCTCAAAACACAATCATTTGGAGGAGCTAACGTAGGGCTCAGCCAACCGAAGTTCTGTTTCAGAGAAAACACTGCGTAAGTCAAATGGACACTTGTCCAGGTCACAATTGGTGCTTCGTGTGACAGAACCGGGATTGCCGCGCTATGAGCGCAGATCTTGCGCAGGCGTTTGCTGTTTGCTCTGGCGAGTTTGGTCATGCCGCACCGCGCAGCTCGGGGAATTGTGTCATGATGGTTTCGTGCGTCGGGATTGGTTTCGTAGCACCGTAGCCTGTTACGGACAAAGCTGCAGCAGCCGCTGCGTAGACCGCTGCCTCGGGTACTGTCTTCCTTTCAATCAGTTTTGACAGAAATGCACCGTCGAAACAGTCTCCGGCGCCGCTGGCATCTACGACTTCAACTTTTGGGCTGGGTAGGTGCTGCACTTCGTCTTGAAAAGACACCAGAACGCCATTGTCACCCATGGTCATCGCCACAACCTCGGGTCCCAGGCTGCGATAGTAACTCAAGATGTCTTCGGGTCGGTCCATGCCGGTAAGCTGACGTGCGTCATCGTAGCCAGGCAGAACGATGTCTGCACGAGCGACAGTGTCGTGGATGACCTTGCGTGCCCGTTCCAAGGGCCAGAGTTTTAGCCGTAGGTTCGTGTCATAGGAGACCCGACCTCCGTACTGCCGCATCTGATCGATGGCTGCCGACGCTGTTGCACTGGCAGAGGCGCTGATGGCTTGTGAAATGCCTGAAAGATGCAGGACTTGGGCCCCTTTCAACGCGGCGCTGTTCATATCCACTGGGCGCATTCGCGCCGCTGCTGAACCAGCGCGGCGGTACTCAAACTGATGCTCGCCGGTTTTATGCGTGATGAAGTAAATTCCAGTTGCGGCCTCTTCATGTGTCACCACACGTGTGTCGTCGATTCCTTCCGACCGCCATGTCTCTCGGATCATGGCACCGAACGGATCGTTGCCAAGTTGCGTCAGCATCGCCACGCGGGCACCCTGACGGGCAGCTGCAATTGCAACGTTAGATACGTCGCCTCCAATCCCTGAAACCCAGGTACCGTTCCCAACATCGCTGAATTCGAACAGAGGTTCGCCGAGGCAAATCAGATCGGGCTTTTTCATTTTCTGTCTCAGTGGTTGTTTCGAAGTTTGAATTTCCGCTCGATATCCTGATAGTCCGTCGCGCCATCCAAAATCATGCCCTCGGAAAACGGGCGGACCATGTCTCGGAAGATACCCTGCCATGGCGTCTGGCTTGCTGGGATAGGGAAACCACCTGCCTCTTCCAACTGTTGTCGACGCAAGGTAAGTTCACCGTCCGAGACCAGCACGTTTACGGCCTTGGAGCGCAGGTCCACGCGGATAACATCGCCAGTTTTCAGCAACGCAAGTCCACCACCGTCGCAGGCCTCGGGTGAAGCGTTCAGAATCGAAGCTGATCCCGAAGTTCCCGATTGCCGGCCATCACCGATGCAGGGAAGGGCATGAACACCCTGTTTGATCAGATACGAGGGCGGTCGCATGTTAACCACCTCGGCCCCGCCCGGATACCCCTTGGGTCCGGCACCACGCATAACCAGGATGCACGTCTCATCGATATCAAGTGCCGGGTCGTCGATGATGCTGCGAAACTGCTCCGGACCGTCGAATACGATCGCCCGACCTTCAAAGGCTTCGGGATCATCAGGATTTGAAAGATAACGCTGGCGAAATTCTTCGTTGATGACCGAAGTTTTCATCAGAGCACTATCAAACAGATTGCCTTTGAGGTTGAGAAAGCCTGCATTTTCCAGCATCGGGTTTTCGGCGCACCGGATCACATCACCATTGCTTGCCACTTGCCCGTCGTAATTCTGCGCAAGAGTTTTTCCGTTTGCGCCTTTTGCGCCGGGATGTGGCAGCAACCCGGCGCGCAACAACTCGGACACCACTGCGGGAACACCTCCGGCACGAAAAAAATCCTCTCCCAGATACGCACCCGAGGGCTGCATATTAACCAAGAGTGGAATGTGATGCCCCAAGCGTTCCCAGTCGTCGTTGGTCAGTTCAATCCCCAAATGACGGGCGATTGCATTCAGGTGGATCGGAGCGTTGGTTGACCCCCCCAACGCTGAATTGATGACAATTGCGTTTTCGAACGCGTCGCGTGTCATGATCTCGCTGGGGCGCAGATCCTCCAGCACCATATCGACGATACGCAATCCGGTGTAATAGGCCATCTGCCCTCGCTCACGGTATGGTGCAGGAATCGCAGCCGCTCCGGGTAGTTGCATCCCCAATACCTCAGCCAACGAGTTCATCGTCGTGGCGGTGCCCATAGTGTTGCAATAGCCGACAGAAGGTGCCGACGAAGCCGCGCGTTCCAGAAACTCTTCGGTGTCAATCTCGCCAGCGGCGAGTTGCTGCCGCGCATCCCAGATGACGCTTCCCGACCCGGCGCGTTCGCCATTGTGCCAACCGTTAAGCATGGGTCCGACCGATAACGCAATCGCAGGAATATTGACGGTCGCGGCCGCCATTAAAAGAGCTGGGGTGGTCTTGTCACAGCCGATTGTCAGCACGACGCCATCAATTGGATAGCCGAAAAGGGTTTCGACGAGACCAAGGTAGGCCAGATTCCGGTCCAGCATTGCGGTAGGGCGTTTGCCGGTTTCCTGAATCGGATGAACTGGGAACTCAAGCACAATGCCCCCGGCCGTGCGAATGGCTTCGCGGGTCCGCCCCGCCAGTTCCAGATGATGCCTGTTGCAGGGTGACAGGTCGCTACCGGTCTGCGCAATAGCAATGATTGGCTTGTCCGAGCGTAATTCTTCAAGCGTCAGGCCATAGTTCAGATAGCGTTCGATGTAGAGCGCGGTCATCTCCGGATCATCCAGATTGTTGAACCAGTCTCGCGAACGTAATTTTATTTTTGTCATTTACTCTTTCCTCTATCGGCCGGTCACACCAGGAAACATGATCAGAATAGCCAGTGCCAGTACCTGCATGGCAATAAACGGCAGCAGGGAACGAAAAATCTCACCCAGTGAAATATCCGGCGGCGCCACCGATTTCAGATAGAAGGCTGCAGGCCCAAAGGGCGGCGACAGGAAACTGACCTGCATGTTCATGGCAAAGACAACGCCGAACCAAACCGGGTCCAGCCCCAGATCGCGGACAATTGGCACAAAGATCGGCATGGTCAGCAGGGCGATACCAACCCAATCAAGGAACATGCCCAGCACAAACAGGATAAGCATCATCAGAAGCACGATCACGGTTGGGTTTTCCGAAACACCAACAATGAGTCCAGAAACGAAGTTGATCCCGCCCATCAGGTTGAACACACCGACCAGCGCCGAGGCTCCAATACCGATCCAAACGATCATGCCGACGGTTGACAGGGTTTGCAGTGCAGCGCCTTTTAGAAGACCCAAAGTGAACTCGCCCCGGATCACGGTAGACAGGGCTACGCCCACCACACCCATGGCAGAGGCTTCTGTTACTGATGCGATACCGCCATAGATTGACCCCAGAACAAAAATTACCACGATTATGGGCAGGATTAGCCCTTTAAGCAGCCGTAGCTTCTCACGCGTTGGGATTTCACCGGCTTCGGGCACAGGTGCGATGGCCGGATTCAGATAGGCACGTATCAGCACATAGGCGATATAAAATGATGCCAGCATCAACCCCGGCAGGAACGACGCGGTGAACAAGTCCCCGATAGAAACACTTGCCGTCAGACCATAAATAATCAGAACAATTGAGGGCGGGATCATCGTGCCCAGTGCACCGCCGGCGCAGCAAACACCGATGGCCAACCGCCGATCATAGCCCAGACGCAACATTTGTGGCAGCGCCAGCAGACCTAAAAGAACAACTTCGCCGCCGATGATACCCGACATCGCGGCGAGCACAACGGCCACAAGAAGTGTCTGAATGGCAATCCCGCCGCGAAGCCGCCCGCCGACCACGCGCATGGCGTCAAACAGGTCTTTGGCGATGCCGGATCGGTCCAGCATGGACGCCATCAGCACGAACATCGGTACTGAGACGAAAACGAAGCTGTTAACAAAGCTAAATATCCGCGAGGTGATCAGCGGCACCGACATTGGCCCGAACCAACCAAGCGCGAAGATCAGCGCGACCAGGAGCGTCACGAACGCCAACGGCATTCCGGTCAACAAAAGCCCCAGCAGCAGGACGAACATCACGAGGGTTCCCCACTCAATGCCCATTGACTTCATGTCGGTCAAATAAGACAGAAATTCCACGGTTCAGCGCCCCACAGGCTTGCGCAGGTAGTTGAAGGCGAGAATTGCAAATTGCAGCGCCATCAGAATAAGCACGATAAAGAGAAATACCTTGACCAGTCCGGGCGTGGGCGGATCCCAGGCACTGCCACTGGTTTCCAAGCGAAAGTCGCCTGTCGGGGTCCATACCGCTCGCACAACACTCTGCCATGAGGCCCAGGCAAAAACCGCACAGGCGAAACTGCAAGCCACAGATATGGCAACATCGAACCGTCGACGTTTGGCTGCGCCAAGCTGGTCGTAAATCAGCACCACCCGGATGTGGGCATTGCGCGATGCAACATAGAGCCCACCGAACACAAAGGAACAGGCTGTAAGAAAGATCACGGTCTCATGCGCCCAGATCGTTGGCCGATTGAGGCCGTAGCGCAAAATGACTTCCAGAAACAGGATTGCCGCGGAGGAAAGAATGGCTATCGCGAAAACGATGCCGAAAGCATTGATTACCTTGCCAAATGCACCTGCCTGAGGGATTGCCTCTGCAACTCTCTCTGGCTCTCGTTCATTCGTAATATCTGCCATTTACCCACCTCCCTTAAACCGCGACTGCCCCAGCTTTCAAGGCTGGGGCAGTCAAGTTAGCACGGCTTATTGCAGCAGGCCGTTGTCACTCAGGTATTTGGTCAAAGCTTCATAGACCACAGCGGATGCGTCTGATGCACCTGCGGCGGCTTCCCATTCAACCTTGGCGATGGCACGGAACTTCGCGCGCTCTTCCGCCGACCAATCGTGAACAGTCACCTCACCCGAGGCGACAGCTTCGGCAACCGCTGCGACGTCGCGTTCGGCCAGAGTGCTGACCTGCATCCGCGCAAAGTCCGATACGCTCTGCTCCAGCGCGGCTTGAATATCCTCAGGAAGCCCGTCCCAGGTTGCCTTGTTGATGCTCACTTCAACCAGCGGCATGGAGTGAAAACCCGGATAGACCGGATGACTGGCAATATCGTGCATGCCCTGGGCGTGGTTGGTCGAGAACACGGTATAGTCGGCGGCATCGATCACGCCCTTGTCCAGCGACGTGAAAACTTCGCTGCCTGGCAGGTTGACCGGCGCGGCACCTGCTGCTGCAAATACACGCTGAACCATGCCTTCAGGCGCGCGCATTTTCAGACCCATAAGGTCATCAACGCCATCCAGTGGCTTCTTCGACAGAAACGACTCCAGACCCGGGGTGGTGGCACCGATAAAGTGCAGGCCATAGGGCTCCATCAGCGAATTCATCAGCTCTTTGCCGCCGCCATTTTCCATGAAATCGAACATCTGCTCGGGATCGGACCAGGCGCCAACCGGATTGGCGATCAGGCCGAACGCAGGTTCTTTGCCGGCGAAGTAGGACGTGTCGGTGAAGTGGCCGTCCAGAATGCCCGCCGCTACGGCATCCTGTGTCTCGGTGTGGGCGACAATCGTGCCAACCGGCAGCAGTTCGATCGCAACACGACCACCTGTCCGTTCGGTCACTCCTTCAGCCCAAGACTGTTGCAGGATAAAGTTGGCGTTTCCTGCCGGGTCCGATGACTGGAACCGGAAGTTGTAATCTTGCGCCAGAGCGGATCCGGCAAGGACCACCCCGACTACCGCAGACACGGTGAACTTTGAAAAAATCTTATACATCTCTTCTCTTCCTCCCAAAATGCTGACTTCTTGGCCGCACTTGCAAACTGTTAATGATTGCGCAATCATTTGTCAACTTTCCGCGTTGTTTATTTTGTAATAGGATTGCAGAATATGAAGAAAATTAAGACAAAGCAAAAAATTACACTTGTGGACGTCGCTAAAGAAGCGGGTGTTAGCGCAATCACGGTTTCACGCACAATTCGCTCACCACACATGGTGTCGCCTAAGGCACGTGAGAAGGTTGAAGCTGCGGTTGATGCGCTTGGCTACGTGCCGGACGCAGCAGCTTCTGCGCTTGCCTCCAACCGTACGGATGTCATTGGTTTGTTGATCCCATCACTGACCAACAGCGTTTTTGCCGAGGTTTTGCGGGGCATGTATGACGAGATCGAAGGCACCCCGTATTCAATACAGATAGGTAATTACCGGTATAGTCCGCTGACAGAAGAGAAACTCATCCGTACCTTCCTGTGCCAGAAACCGGCAGGCCTGATTGTGGCCGGGCTCGATCAGACCGAGACCTCCCGAAAATTGCTGATGGAGGCTTCTTGCCCGATCGTTCAGATTATGGAATTCGACAAGGGACCCGTTGATAGCATGATCGGGTTTTCGCATTTCGAGGCGGGTGCTGCGGCAACACGTCATCTGATAGAGCAGGGTTACGAGCGGATTGGATTTCTGGGTGCGCGCATGGACCCGCGTTCACAACGCCGTCTGGCCGGATTCCGCCAGGAGCTTAAAAGCCGAGGGAGCCTTTCGGCCGAGCGGACGGTTACCACCCCCGAAGCTTCCTCGGTGGGCCTTGGTGCCGAGTTGCTAAGAGAACTACTTGTCCGCGCGCCAGACACTGATGCGATCTTCTGCAACAATGATGACCTTGCAATTGGTGCGTTGCTTGAGGCACAGCGCCGTGGCATCCGTATACCTGAAGATTTTGGCATATGTGGCTTCAACGATCTCGAAATCAGTAAGCAACTCAACCCCGGGCTAACCTCTGTCGCAACGCCCCGGTACCGTATCGGAGGTGCGGCTATTAAAACGATTGTTCGGTCTTTAGAGACGGATTCAGTGACAGCGCGAAAGCGACTTGATCTTGGTTTTGAGGTTATTCCCCGCGGCTCGAGTATCTTAAACCTGGAACGGAAAAATGCTCAAAGTTAATTATCAATTTGAACGCTGCCCTGATTTGTTGGCGAAATTTGACCAAGTTCTGAAATGTTATTTGCCAACAACGGTTTTCGTGGACGTTCAGCATCGCCTTGGCGTGACGGACAGCGGCCTCAAACCCCCGTTCCGCACCAAAGGCCAGTCAAGCGATTAACATTCAGCTGTCCAACGGTGGTCAGGGCACATCGGTTTGTGGCGGTCAAATGGGTGGCCAAAGGAAAAATGGTTAAGGATCTGTTGAATGAATTCGGTCGCATCTGACCCCGTTCTGATTGGAATCGATTGGGGCACTTCATCTTTGCGGGCTTTCTTGATTGGCGCGCAGGGCGAGGTGCTTGACCGCATCTCGACTTCGCAGGGGATCATGCATGTTCCGAACCGAGATTTCGACTTAGTTTTCAACGCGTTGGTTTCAGAGTGGCCCGCGGCTTGCAACGTGCCGGTTATTGCGTCCGGTATGATCACCAGCCGCAATGGGTGGGTCGAAACGCCTTATATCAACGTGCCATCCGGTGCCCAGGAACTGGCGGAGAACCTGATGTCGTTTGAAACGGCAGACGGAACGATTGTGCGGTTCGTGACCGGCATGACAACGGAACATAACGGCGCGCCGGACGTCATGCGCGGCGAAGAAACCCAGATCGTCGGGGCATTCTCACTGGGAATGGGTGACGGCGTTGTCGTCATGCCCGGAACCCACAGCAAATGGGTCACCGTTCGTGCTGGCAAGATTGAGGACTACGCAACTTTTATGACTGGCGAAATCTTTGCCGCTCTGCGGGGGTACACGATCTTGGGGACCCTGATGGAAGACGGGCCTTTTAATGAAACGGGCTTTCGTATGGGCGTATTGGCTGGGCTTCGGGAGGGATCGAACCTGCTGCATGACCTGTTTCATGTTCGCACGATGCCCTTGTTTGGAAGAATTAGCGCGGACATGGTAGCGGACTATTTGTCGGGCATGTTGATCGGCGCGGAAATTTCGGCACACATGCCGGACAATGAAATCAGCGATCTGATCACAATTGTTGGGCGCGATGATCTTGCAGACCGATACGAAACAGCAATGGGTATTGCCGGTTTAACCAGCCAGCGTGCCCCAGATGACATTGTGGCGCTGGGCCATTTCCTGATCGCCCAATCAGCAGGATTGATATTATGACATTGTGGCAAGATGCACTCACACAAAACCCGCTTATTGCGATTCTAAGAGGGCTCGAACCGGATAATGCAGTTTCCGTTGCTGAAGTGCTGGTTGACGCGGGATTTCGCATAATTGAAGTACCTTTGAATTCACCCGACCCCTTGGTGTCGATCAAACGTATCGCCGCCAAATACGGTGATCACATCGTCATCGGGGCCGGAACAGTTTTAACGGCGGACGAAGTTTCGGCGGTTGTGGACGCAGGTGGCCAGATCATTGTGTCACCAAACATGAGCCCCGAAGTCGGGGCGCGTGCTATTCAATTGGGCGCCAAATGGTGTCCCGGTGTGATGACCCCAACCGAAGCGTTCGAAGCGTTGCGATTGGGCGCGGCGGTCTTGAAATTCTTTCCCGCTGAAATGGTTTCGCCCGCAGTCTTTTCCGCCATGCGCGCAGTTCTGCCCAAGTCAGCTCTGGTTGCTGCAGTGGGCGGCATAAAACCCGAAATCATGCGCAGTTACTACGCTGCGGGGGTCAACAGTTTCGGCCTCGGCTCAGCGCTGTTCAAGCCAGGCGATGGGTTAGACGAACTGGCACAGCGCGCGCGGGTCTTTGTCGAGGCCTACTCTGATTTGACCAGCTGAGGATTTGGCCAGAAACTAAGATGCAAAACGGGTTTTTAGTCACGCACGCAAGATTACCTTCGATTTCAACCTGCTTCAAACTTGCTTCGACATCGGATCGTTCAGGTCCATCATAGGTCGCACAGGTTGCTATCCGACCCTCCACCGGCTTGGACCTCGCAGGAATCAAGACGGCACCCTCTGAAGACAAAGAGCCAATATTTTCTATATCCCCTTCACGCGTACACCAAAGGCAATTAATGAGGTACCCAAGTAAACAGTATCAGAAAGGCAGATGGTGAGTTTGCCGACGATGCTTTTGGACAATCGAATTTTGGACATCACTCACTTCGCTATAACTGTATGGGTTTGTGGTGAGCGCTTGTAAGACCTTCTGACTAATAAAGTTGGAGCCACCTTAAGTTTCGTCAAACCACATAGCGAGAGTCTCAGCACAATTCCAAAACAGGCGTGACGCCCCGTCAAACCAGGCGTAGAAACCGATACGGTCGATAGGTCCCAGTTACCGAAGTTTTTCCAATCGATTCTTATGAACGAAAGGCAGCAGCTTGAGACCGAGCATCTCGGAAAACGCCTAAGATAGAAAGTTATTATAACTATTCTACTTATAAAAGAATCCATGCCCAATATGATGGGTGCGCGGCCAATCCTTTGCATCCTATCCTGAGCATGAAGATCAAGTTTCATGAAACGGTAAAGCGCTTTTGCACCGATGAATCCGGTGCAATCACTGTTGACTGGGTTGTGCTGTCGGCCGGTATTGTTGGCCTTGCTATCGCAGTCATGGTTTCGGTCGGCGGCGCAACCGCTGATATGGGTGACCTTGTCTCTGGCAACCTTGGCAGCCAACGCATCGCGACGTACTAATTGCAAGCCGGTTCAGCGGGCGCCATCAATGCCGATTACCCCAATACGGCCTTCACAGCTTTTGCGGTTTTAGCCACGACCTCGTCCGCCTCGCTTTTCGTCAGGCAGAAGGGTGGCGCAAAACCCAGAATGTCGCCCTGTGGCATCGCGCGCCCGATTACCCCTTCGCTAAGTAAGGCAGCGGCGACCTGCGGGCCAATTTTTATGGAAGCATCGAAAAACTCGCGTTTCTCTTTGTCTTCAACGAACTCTACGGCGCAAAGCATTCCTTCGCCTCTGATGTCACCTACGTTAGTGTGTTCTCCCAAGGTGTCTTTCATGGCTTTGTTCAGGTAAGCACCGACCGTGCCTGCGTTATCCACAAGATTCAGTTCATCAATAAGTTTAAGGTTGGCAACTCCAGCCGCCGCACCGATTGGATGGGCAGAATATGTCCAGCCATGACCAATTGGCCCGTTTTCATCTGTGCCTTGTTCCAGTACTTTCCAGACTTTGTCAGAAATGATTGAACCAGAAAGCGGCGCATAAGCAGAAGTCAGACCTTTGGCGATGGTGATAATGTCAGCCTCAATCCCGTAGTGATCAGAGCCGAACATTGTACCCAGTCGGCCAAAGCCGGTGACAACTTCGTCCGCGACAAGCAGAATGTCGTGCTTTTTCAGCACTGATTGGATGGCTTCCCAGTACCCGACTGGGGGTGGCACGATCCCGCCAGTTCCCAAAACTGGTTCGCCGATGAACGCAGCGATCGTGTCCGCACCTTCACGTTCGATCAGCTCTTCAAGTTCGGCCGCCAGATGCGCACTGAACTGGGCTTCACTCATGTCTTCATCGGTACGTCGGAAGTAATAGGGTGCTTCGGTGTGGATGATGTTGGCCAGAGGAAGATCAAATTTCTTGTGGAACAGCTCCAACCCGGTAAGCGAGCCTGTGATTAAGCCCGACCCATGATAACCGCGCCAGCGGCTGATGAACTTTTTCTTTTCCGGCCGACCCAGAATATTGTTGTAGTACCAGATCAGTTTGACATTCGTTTCGTTCGCGTCCGACCCACCAAGGCCGAAATAGACCTTCGACATATTTGCAGGCGCGCGATCAAGAATCATTTTTGACAAGGTAATTGACGCTTCCGTCCCATGACCAACGTAGGAATGATAGTAGGCCAGCTCTTTTGCCTGATCGGCGATCGCCTCTGCAATTTTCTGACGGCCGTATCCGACATTCACGCAGTAAAGCCCGGCAAAAGCATCCAACAGTTTATTGCCATCCCGGTCTTCGATATGCACCCCCGAGGCGGTCTTGATCACACGACTGGCGCTTTCGCCCCGCGCGTGCTGTGCAAGATGTGTCGAAGGGTGGAAAAAATTCTCTCGATCCCATTGATCAAGCAGATCATTTTTCAGCATTTTGCGTCCTTTTATACTGTTCTCACGGCCGGTGCCGATAGGTATCTCGATTAAGTGTTCGTGTATCAAAAAGCAATTTCCTGCAAATGACAAACACCCGGCTCTTTGGGCGGAGTGTGCGGAAATTGGTCAGAGGGTGTGGCTGTATTTCGCGCGATCTACAGTAGATTCTTCTGCTGATGGGAGTTTGGACAATCGTGTCGCGTCACTTTCCCAAGAGCAGTTCTAACGGCAGCGTTTGATTTGCCTTTACAGGCTTGGTGACGATATATGTGTAGTAGCGCGACAGGCCGATGCGGGCATCTAGCATTTCGTCTATGAGTTTTTGATACGCATTGATGTCGACAGTTACGATTTGCAACAGGTAGTCAAACCCACCGCCCAATGCCCAACACGCAATGATTTCATCATATTTCTGGACAGCATTTTCAAAAGCGCGAAAACTGGCAGCTGTGTGATCCGCCAGTTCTGCGGAAACAAATACAGTCACGTTGGAAGCGAGTTTTTTCAAATTAATGTTTGCGTGATAGCCGCCTATCAAACCCGCCTTTTCAAGTTTTTTCAATCTGTCCCAGCATGGTGACGGTGACAGGCCAACACGTTCAGCCAGAGCCGCTTTTGTGATCCGTCCTTCTAACTGAAGTATCTTGAGTATCTTCAGGTCGATTTTGTCGAGCTTATGCACCTTTTACCCCTCTCAGGTAGAGATACTCACGCCTTTTGACGCAACGCGTGCTGCAGCCAAAGCAACTGTGGCAATCGCCGTATCCTGGGCCCCGGTTCCGGTCAGATCACATATTGTGATGTCACTATTCGACACGCGGCCTTTATGCATTCCTTCGACGATATGCCCAAGTTCGGGCGGGGTAACATCCATCATAAGCCCGGCATCGCGCGCTTCCCGCAGTTCACCCATTGTTGCGCATTGGTTCAGATGGTCAACGACGTATAAATCTGCTGCAGCCAGCGCTTTGGGTGTGATTTCTGATTTGTTCGCCAGATCAGACCCCATAGCGGTGATGTGCAGCCCCGGGTGCAGCCAGTCCCTTTTGAAGAATGGCTCTGTAGATGGCGTTGTGGTTACAACCAGTTGACTTTGGGCAACCGCCGCCGCCGCGTCTGTTACAGCTTCGGCGCTCATACCCAGGCTTTCGCCCAGATCGCGTGCGCAAGCCGCTGCTTTTTCTGCATCCCGGCCCCATACAAGAACCCGTTTGAATGGGCGTACCAGATGTGCTGCCTGCATCTGAAGGCGCGCCTGAACACCCGCACCGAACACCATTGCGGTATCTACCTGTTCGGGAGCCAGATGGCGGGCGGCTACTGCACCAGCTGCGGCGGTGCGCAGATCGGTGAGATACCCGTTGTCCAGCAAGACCGCATCTACCAGCCCTGTTTTCGAAGCAAGAACAACCATTAGGCCGTTCACACTGGGTAATCCCAGTGAGGGATTGTTGAAAAATCCCGGGCTGATTTTGACCGCAAAACCGTCAAAGCCGGGAATATATGCTGTTTTCACGTCCAGATCACCGTGATGTTCTGCAATTTCCATCGACGTGATCGGCGGCATTTCCACCTCGCCACGGGCAAGCGCGCGAAAGACGTCTTCGATCGTATCGATCGCTGAAAGGTTCAGAGCAACGCAGTCTCTAAGTTCTGTTTCGGTCAGGATCAGAATTTCACGCATAACGCTCCCCTTTTAAAACAGTATCCCCAAGGATCACGTCTTGTCCCGTAATGATGGCAGTGAATTGGGTCATTTCAACATTCTTTCCGCTGATGATCATCGCTGTCTTACCATTCGCCTTCGATTTTTGAGCTAGCAAAGCTGCGACGCTAACGACACTGCCACCCTCGGCAACGATACCTTCGTCGTGAAACAGAACCTGCATGCCCTGATAAATTTCTTCTTCCGATACGGTTACAACATCGTCCAGATAATCGCGACAAAGCGGGTAAGTCCATCGGTTTTCAAGGCCAATCCCACCGCCAAGAGAGTCTGCCAAAGATGCATACTCCTCTACTTCGACAGGTTTGCCTTCACATAAACTACGCGCCATCGCGGCACCGTTTTCCATGCTTATTCCGACAATACGAATTTTAGGGTTGATCGTTTTTGCGGCCAGCGCAATGCCCCCCGCAAGACCGCCACCAGACAATGGGACCATGATCGTTTCAAGGTCAGGCTGATCTTCCAACAACTCCAATCCAATTGTTCCCTGTCCCGCTAAAACGTCCGGGTGATCAAAGGGTGGGATGTCCGTCATCCCTTTGTCTGAAACGAGCCGTGTAACTTCGTTTTGCGCCTCGTCCTGGCTGGTGCCTACCCTGCGGACGTCGGCCCCTAATGCCTCTATCGCTTTCACCTTCACGCCCGGAACCAGATTTGACAGGCAGACAACGGCCTTTACACCTGCGGCGCCTGCTGCGTATGCCAAAGCGCAGCCATGGTTTCCTGTCGAACAGCACACCACCCCATTCTTGCGAGCGGCTTCAGATAAATGTGCGACTGCGTTTGTGGCGCCACGCTGCTTGAACGCGCCGATAGGCTGAAGCGTTTCCATTTTCATCAGGATTTCTGCGCCAAAACGGTTGCTTAGACGTGCGGCTGTAACCAGAGGAGTGCGCAAAACTTTTCCGCGAATGGATTTTTGCGCCTCAAAGACATCTTTTAGAGTGACTCTTTGTTGCATTATTTACTTGCCCCGACCGGATTTAACGAACTTCAAAACTATAAGAAATGTGTCAGGACAGTAGTTTGATTTAATGAGAGGGTCGAGGTGAAATGCCGTTGGGAGCGCGCGTCGATGCATAAGCTTTAGACGCGGTCTCAAACGTTCAACGCCTAAAAGAATTTAGCGTAACTCGCACGAATGAAGATTGATTGTGTCTTCGAAGTTTGATTTGGAATTCAACAAACAAGTCAAAGTGCGCTGTTAGTGTGAATGCACTGTTTCATTGCGATCAGTGATTGAATGACCAAGGATAGGAACCCAATGCAGAATGCCGTTGAGATGACAGTTAAGATCCTTGAAAAACTGGTCAGCTTTAAAAGCTTTTCGGGCCAAACCAATCTTGATCTGATTTCATATGTTTCGGACTATCTGGATGGCTATGGGATTCAAACAGACCTAAGTCACGATGAAACAGGTCTGCGCGCCAATCTGTTTGCTACGATTGGTCCCAAAGCAGACGGGGGTGTTGCATTGTCGGGGCATACCGATGTTGTCCCGGTCGACGGACAAAACTGGACTCTGCCTGCTTTTGAACTGACCCGGAAGGATGATCGGCTTTTTGGTCGGGGCTCAGTTGATATGAAGGGTTTTCTTGCTTGCGCACTTGCGATGGTCCCGTCTTTTCAAAGGGCGCCTTTACAACGCCCAATTCATTTGGCGCTGTCCTTTGATGAAGAAACCGGCTCGATCGGTGCCCCGATACTTTCGCGTCAGATCGTTGATTCGGGGATGAAACCCGCTGCTGTTATTGTTGGGGAACCAACAGAAATGAAAGTGATTGCCGGGCACAAAGGCGGCTACGAAATGCATACGCATTTCACTGGAATCGCGGGGCATTCGTCTGATCCGCGGCGAGGTGTGAACGCAATTCACTACGCGGCACGTTTTATTGTTTTCTTAGAAAACCTGTCTGCAGAATTTGCCCAAAACCCACCCGCTGATTCAGCTTTTGATCCACCCCAGAGCACCCTTAATATTGGAACAATACGCGGCGGTGCAGGGCGCAGCATTATCGCCGAAGACTGTGCGCTCGGCTGGGAGCTTCGTATAACACCACCTGATGATGGCAAAGAAACGATGAAGCGGATCAACAGTTTTCTGACGGATCTGTTGTTATCAGAGATGCAGAAGAACTTTCCTACTGCTGATATCGTCACCACAACAGAATCCGAATACCCGGGCCTTGCCTTTGATCCGGGCTCCACTGCCTTGTCGGTGGTACAGCAGATCAGCGGTGAAAACACGTTTACAACGGTGCCGTTTGGAACGGACGCGGGATGCTTTTTTCGCGACGGATTGCCCACGGTTGTTTTTGGCCCGGGAAGTATCGAACAGGCCCACAAACCGGATGAATATATTGAACTGTCTCAAATCAAGGCGTGTCTGAAATTTTTCCAGAAGCTCGGTGACTGGCAAAGCATATAGCGCTGACAGAAAGTTCAGCATTTCAAAATTGCGTATCAAATTCTTTGATCCAAACCGTGAATGCCTGCGTAACAGCAGTACAATTCAACGGCTAACCAAAGGATAAACCATGTTACGCAGAACCTTTCTTTCCGTCACAACCGCAGCACTTCTTGCAACGCCAGTTTTCGCTGATAGCCATTCAATGGATATCGTCGATACAGCTGTTTCTGCGGGTAGCTTTAACACATTGGTTGCCGCTGTTCAGGCCGCAGACCTTGTAGACACGCTGAAAGGCGAGGGTCCATTTACAGTATTCGCGCCCACAGACGAGGCTTTTGCCGCATTGCCAGAAGGAACAGTTGAGTCGCTGCTTCTGCCAGAGAACAAGGACCAGTTGGTCGCCATTCTCACCTATCATGTCGTGTCCGGTAAGGTCATGTCAGGTGATATCGCTGGCAAGAAAATGGATGTTGCGACTGTGAACGGTCAGTCCGCCATGATTGATGCAATGTCTGGCGTAATGATCGACGGAGCAAACGTTGTTCAGGCTGATATCGAGGCGTCAAATGGCGTTATCCATGTGATCGACGCGGTCATTCTACCTAAGTAAGGACCGTGAGAGTTTCGCCCTCAGCCATTTGATTTGGCTGAGGGGTAACCGCAGGAACGCAACTAAGTAGAAGGTACTGGTATAATGTCACAAACTCTCTTTTGTCGTATGAGATTTGCCAGAGTAACTTTTCCTCTCTCGTTGACGCTTTCTATGGTGCTAATCGGGTTTCTTGCTGTTTCTGCAAAAGCTGACGAACGCATGATTGAAGACTTCACTTCAGATCCCGAAACGCGATGGGCCTTTTTTACGGACCAAGTCATGGGCGGCGTCTCGAACGGTGAAGCGTCCTTTGCTCGGGAAGCAAACGAAAACTATGTAAGGCTTCGCGGCCAGGTCAGCACCGAGAACAATGGTGGCTTCATTCAGATCAGAACCAAACTTGAAAGCCGCATTCCCCGGTCGGCGCAGGGTATTACATTAACCGTTCGCGGAAACGGCGAAGAGTATTTTTTGCACGTACGTACGCCCGGCACAGTTTTACCTTGGCAATATTATCAGGCATCTTTCACAACAGCGCCCGATTGGAAAGAAATTCGCATTCCCTTTGACAGTTTCAAACCTTCGGGCCGGACGTTTCGGGCATCACTAAGGCCTCAGTCTGCCCGTAGTATTGGAGTGGTAGCATACGGACGCGACTATGACGCGGACGTATCCGTAGCCAGTGTGGGTTTCTATTGAGGTTGCTGTATCTTCGCGCAACGTCAGCGCCAATAGGACGACGCTGGATAGATGCCTTTGGAAAACAAAAATACGCTCGAAAGATTGCCGGCATATGCGGTCTTTGCTGGGGTTTTAGCATCCGCGGGTTTGCCAATCTACATTCACGCGCCCAAATTTTTCATCGATGAATACGGCGTTAGCCTTACATCCATAGCCGGTATTCTTTTCTTCCTAAGACTTTTTGATGTCATTCAGGACCCGGCGCTCGGGTGGCTTTCTGGTGCCCTTAGGCGCCAGAGGCGTATTGCGGTCGCAATAGCGGCAAGCATGATGGTTCTGGGAATGTCCGGGTTGTTTGCAGTAACGCCTTTGACGACCCCGCTTGTCTGGTTTGGCATCATGCTGGCGCTGTTGTTCTCAGGGTTCAGCTTTCTCACGATTACATTCTATGCGCAGGGAGTTGAAAAAGCTGTGCGATCCAGCCAGATCGGTCATGTTCGGCTGGCCAGTTGGCGGGAAACTGGGGCGCTCGCAGGCATCTGTATCGCGGCAATTGCGCCGACGGTTTTTATCTGGATATCGCCTTCTCCATTCACCGTGTTCACAGGATTTTTTGTTGCGGGGGTAACTCTGGCTGTCGTGATGATGGCCCCGGAATGGAGCATTGAAAAAAGTGAAAATCCCTTTGCCTTTTGTTCGATCCTGAAAGACCCTGTTGTACGAAAATTACTGCTTATTGCTTTTGTAAATGCAGCCCCTGTTGCGGTAACCTCAACATTGTTCCTATTTTTTGTGGAAACTGTGTTGGATGCACCCGGGTTTGAGGGGCCATTGCTTCTACTCTTCTTTGTATCCGCAGCAGCGAGTGCTCCGTTCTGGGCCAATATTGCAAAACGTGTTTCTTCAAAAAAAGCCTTGCTTATGGGTATGTCAGTTTCGGTTGCTACATTTGCTTACGCATCTCTGCTGGGCGCCGGAGATGTGCTGTCTTTCATGGTTGTATGCATTGCTTCGGGTCTGGGGCTGGGGGCTGATCTTACTTTGCTTCCTGCAATTTTTGCAGACCGGGTTGCAAAGCATTCTCACAGTGCGAGTCCGGCTTTTGGCCTGTGGTCATTCGTCTCGAAGCTTACCCTTGCTGTTGCGGCGATTACGGTGCTTCCACTCCTTGAGAGTAGCGGTCTTGAGCCAGGGATTCCCGCCCCAGTGGAAGCAGTTGGTATGCTGACACTGCTCTATGCGGTGGTTCCGTGTATTTTAAAGTTAATCGCTATCGGGCTGTTGTTGTTAACGCCTCTGAGTGCGGACCAATGTGAATCCTAGTTCTTGAATTAGCAACGGTTTCTGCCGCACCAGCTAAAAAATCACCACACAAGGGTACGCTCGTAGTTGGAAAGTAAATGGGATTATCCCCAGTCAGTTACTTTTCCTAAATAGCTTGCTCCAGCGGGGGCAGAATATCATAACGCAGTTAAGATTCCGATTGATCCAACCAGGATCAGGCTCAGCGCCCAAACGACATCAAGATTAAACCAGCTTCTTGAAACGAATTTCAAACCAAGCCAGAAATAAACGACTACGGCAGCAAGGCCACCTGTTACTGTCATTGCCAAAGTATGCGTGACTGATACTAAAACAGCCTGCGCGATATTTGCGCTCATCAGTTCTGATGCGGCGCGGTGACCCGCGTCGAGTTCATCGACAGCGCAAATTCCCAGATAGATCGGCGCCAGCATGAGGCCAGCGCCATGTGCCGTTGCCGCCAAAAAAGACCAGAGCGCCAGCCGATGCGGTGGTACACGGGCTAAAAACCGGGGATGGCGCCTGTTGATCAACAAATAGATGCCCAGCAGGATGACAATGATTCCGGCACCAATTCGGATTTCGCTTTGCCATTCCACCAAAGCGGTCATTGTAGAGAATGGTATCAGAATTGCAGTCATGGCCAAGAAATGGCCCACCGCCAAAGCACCCAAAGCAGTGATCAGCGCAAGTCTGCGCCGCTCCATAAGAGCAGCGGAAACAGCCAACGGCCAGCCCATACCCGGGTTTGCGCCGTGGTATACGCCCGATGCTACGACGGCACCCCAAAGAGCTGCCGTCGTTTCGATCTCAAACACTTATCAGACCGACGGGTAACAGAAGCTGTCTGTCGAACAATCACCGCCTTCAAGACGGATTTGGTGTGAGCGATATCCTTTCGGAAACTCAACCCAGAAATTTTTGTCCAGCGTTAACCCACCGTTTGCACCGACGTCAGCCTTAACCATTGCTGCCCCGCCTTCTCCGGGATAAAACTGATCGTCCCAGGTCGAGTAGAGCGAATTTGTCCAATAGACACGCTTACCGTCACGGCTGATTTCAACCATTTGCGGGCCATAGCCAAAGTCCTTGCCGTTCGGATGCTTGGTTTTGGCAACGATCCCACCAATTTCTACCTTGCCCGCAAGAACCGGCTTCATCGGATCACTGACATCATATTGATGCATCTCACCAGTTCCCCAACACGCAACATAGAGATATTTATCGTCGAGGCTTAGATCTATGTCGGTTACCAAGGGTGGCACCGCACTGAAACCTTTCAGCAGATCAGGCAAATCGTCTGGGTCAGCGGCGACCGGCGGAATCGTTATTGTTTTCTTGGCGTTGAATGTTCCGTCCTTTTCGCGCCACCACGTAAAGATCGCGCCTTCTAGGTTGGTCGTATCAACAACCACACCACAGAATCCATATTCCTTTACCGGATCATGCGCTGGGCGAATTTCCAGCGCCATTTGATGGTTTGCGCCCAGATCTATGGTTTGAACATTTTTGCGACCGCGCAGATCCCAGAAATGGATCGAGTGGCCGTATTTGTTCGAAAGCAGATCTTCGGCGACGATCCCATTTTCAAATTGGGGCGGCAGTCCCCATTCCGAACTGACCATATAGTCGCGCGGCAGGTTCCACCAGAAATCATAGTGCTTATCCTGAACACCTCGGTCCATTTCCCAACGGCCGATAATGTCGAATGTTTCGCAATCCATAATGAAGATTCCGGGAGGACCATCAGTTCCGTCTTTGCCGCCTCCGCCAAGAGTTGAGACATATATGCCTTCCGGACCGCAATGGATGGTGTGCGGTCTCGAGTAACCGGTTTTGGCAAACACCTCTTCGGGTTCAATAATTTTGTGGATCTTGGCTTTCAGAGGATTTTTGACGTCAACGACGTAAATTCGCGAAGACCGAATGCCAGGAATTATCAGGTAACGACGTTCCAGAAACGCGTGACCGGTCAAGGGTGAAAGAGCCGAAGAGCAGGCGTTCCAGCCGAAATGGTGAAACTCATCGCCTTTGTTAGGCATGATGACCTGATGGACGATTTTGCCATAGTCAGATGAGGATGAATCTACGTTAATCACGGCGAGACCATCGGGTTGCGATCCGTCTGGGCTAAGCATGAGTGTGAACGCCAGCGTTTCTGCGGGTGCCTCCATGGCGAGTTTCGGAGATGCGTGAAATGTTGGATCAGGTCTTACAGTCATTTTCATCCTCCCAGATTGCTAAGCTATCAGAGTACACCACAATCTCGAAATCTTAGAGTCGCAATTGTTTGGACCAGAATCGCATCTAACGCAGCGCAGATCGACCTGGCGTAAAACCAGCGAATACTTTTCCGGATTCCAGATCACCCTTGTTCTGAGGCAAACTCATCTAAAGCCTCTGACAGCGCAGAGATCATCGTATCGCAATGTGAGTTGTCCAGGATAATTGGAGGGGAAAGAATGATCTGATCCCCAACCGGTTGCACGATAACGCCTTTCTCGAGGCACTTGTTGAACACCGATTGCCCGGCACTCACTGAAACCGGGAACGCTTCTTTTGTCGATTTGTCCGCAACGATATCGACGGCAAGCATTAGCCCCTTTCCGCGAACGTCACCAACAACAGGGTTCTGCAACATAGAGAGTGCCTCTTTCTGAAAATAGTCACCAACGGTACTTGCGTTCGCGAGCAGGTTTTCATTCTCCATGATCTCAATGTTCTTCAGCGCAGCCGCACATGAAACCGGGTGTCCGAAGTACGTAAGCGCCATAGAAAACACGCCGCCTTCAAATTGGGGTCGGCTGATGACCTCGTAAATTTCGTCGGAAATCAGTGTGGCGCCAAGTGGGACATAGCCTGATGTTATCCCCTTGGCTGAAACCTATATGTCGGGGTGATAATCATAAATATTCTCCGAGGCGAACCATTCTCCCAACCGCCCGAACGCGGTTACAACTTCGTCGGCTATATAAAGCATGTCATATTTTTTACAGACGCTGTGCATCCGTTTGTTATAGCTTGCCGGCGCAATCAGGACGCCGCCAGCGCCCATGATCGGCTCTGCGATGAAGGCCGCTACATTGTCTGGGCCAAGCTGTTGAATGCGGTCGTCAAATTCCTGAACAAGAAAGTCGCAATATTCTGTCTCGCTCCAGTAGGCCGGTTTTGCATACATGTCGGCCGCTGAAATATGGTGAATGATATCCTGCGCGACCCTGTCAAAGCTATTTTTGGTTGCGTGAATTCCGGTCAGTTCTGCGGCAACATAAGTTGCACCGTGATAGGCGTAATTGCGCGAAATGATCTTCTTCTTGCGGTGCAACCCGCGGATTGTGTTGTAGTAATGAACAAGCCTGACTGCAGCATCATTTGCGGTTGATCCGCCGCATGTGTAGTAGACATGGTTCAATTCACCCGGCGCATTGCAAGAAAGCCAATGTGCCAGTTCGGCGGCTGAAATATTCGTCGAATGTCCAAAGGGATTGTAGTATTGCATCTGCATGACTTGTTTCGAAATCGCCTCAGCCATTTCTTTGCGCCCGTGCCCGATGTTCACGCACCAAAGGCCTTCAATACCGTCCAGAAGCTTTCGGCCCTTTGTGTCGGTGACATGCACGCCCTTTGCAGACTCTATGACCTGACTTCCCTCATCATGAAAGCTGCTGAAATCAGTTTGAGGGTGCAAAACATGTGCGCGGTCTTTTTGCCAAACAGAGTTGTTGGTTGAGATTTCCATATTGGCGGCTCCCGAAAAAGGAAGACTGATAACTTTAGGCGCTAACCTACACGATTGGGAACTTTCTTCGGAGTACCCTAAATGGGTAACCCTAGATTTTGCGTGTGATCGGGATTCTGAATTGTTCGATCATTTGTGCGAACCACGGCCAGTTTTGCTCGGCGGTTTCATTCACGATGAGGTATTTTTTTCTCAGGAAGATCTTTGCCGCTTCAATCGCGAACAGCTTTTCCTCATGTACTTCCTGCCGCGTTAAAGAAGCGGGTAAATATGCAGAGCCTCCATTTTCCAGAAGGTATTTCAGCGCCCACCTGGCTGAAGAAAAAGTAATGCGTGCCGTACCAGCATCATAGTAAACTTCACCATGCCAGCGACGGTAGCCCTCGCCGTGATCGACGAAGATATACCCGGGATCAAATTTTGTAGGGCTATCTCGCCGGTCAGAGTAAAGAACCAGTTCTTCTGGCGGTAATTCGTAAATCGTGTTGTTACCACGCGCGATAGGCTCATACGTCAGAACAACATCTGTCAGGCCAGCGACGAGCCAATCCTCTAGTTCTTGTTGGCTGCCCTGGTAAACCGACATACCCATTTCAGCATGTTCCACGGCAACCCGGTCGAAGAAAGATTTACCGCTTTGGTCCCAAAGGTCCTGATGACATCCGAACGCAAAAACAGCTTCGGTTCCGGCAGGGAGCCCGGCTTCGTGGCGGGCCTGCCGCCAAAGCCCCGTCATGATCTTCGCATAGCGCAGCAGCTTGGTGCCCGCCGGGGTAAGACTGACACCGGACTTGTGCCGATGC
Source organism: Pseudohalocynthiibacter sp. F2068 (assembly GCF_023015645.1). Taxonomy (NCBI): domain Bacteria; kingdom Pseudomonadati; phylum Pseudomonadota; class Alphaproteobacteria; order Rhodobacterales; family Paracoccaceae; genus Pseudohalocynthiibacter; species Pseudohalocynthiibacter sp. F2068. Next base: position 179,414 of record NZ_JALKAK010000010.1, on the reverse strand, counting down.
AGCAAAACCTGGCCAAGGTCTTGTTCGAGCGTTTTAAGGCGCGCCGTGACGGTTGACTGCGTGACATTCAACTTTTCCGAGGCACGCACCAGGCTACCGGTTTCAATGATGGCCAGAAACGTATGCAAGGAAATGATATTCATGACATTCTCCGTTCAATGCAATTATTTTGCATTTAATGTGCAGAATAATTCGTTTTTCAAATAATACAAATTCTGTCAAAAATCATGAGATCAAAACAGCGCGAACAGAGGAGATTCAGCGATGACTCTTGATAGTTTTGGTGAACTCAAACTGGCTCCACGTGATGCTTTTATTCACGCGATGCGTGGGGTTGCAGCCAGCGTGACCGTCGTGACAACGGATGGTGTTGCTGGCCGTCACGGGGCGACCGTGAGCGCCTTTTCATCGGTTTCTGCAGACCCGCCAACAGTTTTGATATGTCTGCGGGCCAACAGCCGGATCGCCGAAACAGTCTTGGGGAACGGTGCATTCTGCGTAAACGTTTTGCCGCAAAACAGCCCTGAGATTGCGAACAGATTTGCCGGGATGCACGACAATCATGTGTCCGACCGATTTTCAGGTATCGATTGCAAAAACGCTCCGGGTATCGCACCCGAGATTGTAGAAGCGACTGTCTTTTCCTGCGTTATTGAACAAACAGTCACTTCCGGGAGCCATCTCATTGTGATCGGTCATGTCCAGAGCGTTCGAGAGGGGCAAAAAGCGCCACTCGCGTATCTGGATGGTGCTTATCACCGTGTTGTCCCGCATCCTGATCAATCTTCGAAATTCAGCGCTGCTACGAACTAGATAGGCACAAAAATGACAAAGCTAAAACAGTATAAAATGCTGATAGATGGCAAGTGGGTCAATGCCTCAGACGGCAAGATGTTTGACTCTCTTAATCCAACAACAGGGCAAGTCTGGGCGCGTGTACCTGAGGCAACTGCAGAAGATGTAGACCGTGCCGTTTGCGCAGCGGACCGTGCTTTTAATGAAGGTCCATGGTCACGGATGAGTGCAACAGAACGCGGCCATTGTCTGCGGCGTCTGGCCGACCTTCTTGCCGACCGATCCGAAGATCTGGGTGCAACGGAAACCACAGATACCGGAAAGATGCTGAAGGAAACCCGTTGGCAGGCTAAATATATCTCGGAGTTTTTCCATTTTTACGCCGGTTGTGCTGATAAAATTCACGGCGAAACGCTGCCCATCGACAAGCCGGACATGTTTGTCTTTACCGAACGCGAACCTCTCGGGGTAATTGCCGCGGTTGTGCCATGGAATTCGCAGTTGTTCTTGTCTGCTGTGAAAATTGGACCAGCCTTGGCCACAGGCAATACCGTTGTTCTGAAAGCGTCTGAATATGCCTCGGGTCCGATGCTGGAATTTGGTGAACTGATCGCCGAAGCGGGTATCCCAGACGGGGTCGTCAACATCGTTACTGGCCACGGTGACCCATGCGGCAAATCCCTGACTTCGCATCCTTTGGTCGCGCGAATTGCATTTACCGGAGGGCCTGTTGCTGCGCGTCACGTTCTGATGAATTCGACCAATAACTTTGCCGAAGTATCGCTCGAGCTTGGCGGCAAGTCCCCTTTTATCGTCTTTGACGACGCCGAGATTGAAAGTGCGGTAAATGGCGCTGTTTCTGGCATTTTCGGGGCTTCGGGCCAAAGCTGTGTTGCGGGGTCTCGTCTGCTACTGCACGAAGACATCGCAGATGAATTTCTTGCAAAAATGACCGAGCTTGCGAAAGCGATCCGTATTGGTGATCCGATGTTGGATGAAACCGAGATGGGCCCGCTTTGCACAACAGGGCAGCTTGAAAACATCGAACGCGAAGTCGCCAATGCGCAAGTGGAAGGCGGCACAATACTCTGCGGTGGCAAGCGGGCTGATGCCAGCAGTGACATGTTCTTCCAGCCCACAATCATCGACTGCCCATCACCGGATCTGCGCATCTTGGATACGGAGCTTTTTGGGCCAGTTCTGAGCGTGCTAAGATTTAAGGACGAGGCTGAGGCAATTCGCCTTGCGAACAATTCCGAACATGGGCTGGCCGCCGGAATTTTCACACGCAACAGCGCGCGATCCCTGCGTATGGCAAAGGCCGTGAAAGCAGGAATTGTCTGGGTGAACACCTACCGGGCGGTTTCACCTATTGCTGAATTCGGGGGGATGAAAAATTCGGGCTACGGCAGGGAGAGCGGTTTTCAGGCGATCTATGATTACACACGTCCAAAAACGGTTTGGATAAACACATCAGACGAGCCGCTGGGAAGTCAGTTCGTGTCCCGTTGAGCGCTCAGAGAACATAACTAATTTCAGGAGAGTTTCATGAAGTTCCAACTCGCTATAAATCTCGAACGGATGGATAACTCCGTAAACATGAAGGACGTCCGTGACCACACATTGGAAATGGTGAAGATGGCCGATGCAGCGGGGTTCGAGATTGCATGGGCTGCCGAGCACCATGCGATGGAGATGACGATTGCGCCTAACCCGTTTCAGATTTTAACGTGGTGGGGTGATCACGCCAAGAACATCCGGCTGGGTGTGGGCGTGGTGAATGCGGCCTATTGGCATCCGATTGATCTCGCGGGTGAGGCGGCGTTTCTAGATCTTATCAGCGACGGGCGGCTGGAATTTGGTATCGGATCAGGTGCCTATCAGCGCGAGTTTGACCGGATGAAACCGGGCTTGGATCAACGCGACAGCTGGCGCTACATGCAGGAAATGCTGCCTGTGGTGCAAAAGCTTTGGGAAGGCGACTATGAACATAACGGCGAATTTTGGCAGTTCCCGAGTGCCACATCCTGCCCCAAACCAGTGCAGAAGGACGTGCCAGTCTGGGTCGCGGCGCGCGCGCCCATCACCTTTGATTACGCAGTCGAACATGGCTGCAATATCATGAGCTGGCCGCTGACTATGCCGTTCTCCGAGGCCGAAACCTATCGCGTGCGGCTGGACGAAGCGATTGCTAAAAATGGCGGCAAGTATGATGGCCGTTGGGCGCTGATGCGGCACGCGGCCGTTTATGACAATGAAGATGACCGTAAGGCTGCGATGGATGCGATCCGCGTTGTGCTGGGCCAGTTCGGTAACCTGATGATGAAATCGGGCGATGTGATCAACGGTTTCCCGGATCGGGTGCCGCTGGACAGCCTTGAAGGTAATGCGCGGGTTGATCCTGAAATGTTGGAGCAGAACCTGATGTTTGGTACGCCCGATCAGGTGACAGCTAAGGTGAAGCAATACGAAGACATCGGGGTCGACGCATATATTTATTACGCAAGCATGGGCATGGACATGGGCCAGCAGAAGCGCAGCCTTCAACTGTTCATCGACAAAGTCATGCCGAACTTTTCCTGATCCACAATAAGCGCGAACAGAAAGATTGACGAATGGCCATTGAAATACGCCGTACCTTGCAGTTCACCCAGACAACGCAGGTCGAAGGGGCCCGTAAGGTTCCAGAACCAACAAAACTATTCGCCGCAATGGCGATCATACGAAACCCGTGGTTTGGCCGCGGTTTTGTCGAAGACCTGAAACCCGAGATCCGCGAACATTGCCCTATGCTTGGAACCTTGTTGACAGACACATTGCTTGGGATGTCGGGCGGTATAATTGAAGGCGTTGGCAAGGCTTCGGTCGTGGGTATGGGCGGCGAGGTGGAACACGCCCAGGCGCTGACCCACTCGCTTTGGTTTGGAAATCAGCTTCGCGATGCAATTCAGGCGAAAACCTACCTTGTCTTTTCCAATACACGCGGTGCTGCGGGTTGCATGATCACCATACCGCTGATGGACAAGGAAGATGGAGGTCGGCGTTCACACTACCAGACGATACAAACCACCATTCCGGATGCCCCGGCAGATGACGAGATTATACTCGCACTGGGCGGCTCGCTGGGCGGGCATCCATTGCACCGTATCGGTAACCGCTATGAAGACCTTGAAGAAATGGGTCGTAGCGTCGACAACCCGGCAGGGGTCTGACATGGCTGTCAGCCCTGATGGCACTGCTTACGAGATGACCGGCCCCGATGGTGCGCCAGTCATTGCGCTTATACACGGGCTTGGCCTGACGCGGGCGACGTGGCGGGGGCATGTTCCCGCTTTTGCGAAGAAGTACCGTGTGCTGACCTATGATCTTTGTGGCCATGGCGAAACCGTGCTTCCGAAAGAAACGCCAAGCCTGACGGTTCTTTCGGAACAACTACGCGCGCTGCTTGATTATCTTGGTGTTGCGCAGGCTGCTCTCGTTGGCTTTTCACTGGGTGGCATGATTAACCGCCGCTTTGCGATGGACCGTCCCGAGCGCACCTCGGCACTGGTCATTCAGAACTCTCCGCATGAGCGTAGCCTTGAGGCGCAGGTGCTGGTCGAACAGCGTGCGCGTGACACAGGGGCAGGTGGGCCTGCCGCCACTATCGAAGAAACGCTGAAGCGCTGGTTCACACCGGAATACCTGCAAAACAACGCTGATACAGTGAACTGGGTCCGCGAAGCTGTATTGGCCAACGATCCCGATAACTACACCGCGCATCGCTATGTATTGGCTGCGGGGGTCACGGAACTGATCCGACCAGAACCTCCTATTCTGCACCCCACGCTAGTTATGACCTGTGAGAATGACAGTGGTAGTACACCTGCCATGTCCCATGCGATTGCCAGTGAAATCGAGGGTGCTGAAACCATCATAGTGCCGGGTCTGCAACATTTGGGTTTGCTGGAGCAACCGGCGCTCTTCACCGGTCCGGTACTGGAATTCCTTGGCCGTTACATTGGCTGAGACGAAACAAAGGAAACGCGACATGACCAGAATGACAGGCGGACAGGCCGCTGTTGAATCTCTGAAGGCGGAAAAGGTCGAACATGTGTTCGGCCTTATTGGGTCGGCAACGATGGAAATGTTTGACGCGTTGTACGACGCGCGCGAGATCAACTTTGTCGGTGTGCATGATGAACGGACCGGCACTCATATGGCAGATGGTTATGCCCGTGCCAGTGGCAATGCCGGCGTCATACTTGCGGGCCAGAATGGGCCGGGGGCAACCAACCTTGTGACGGGCCTGGGTCAGGCGATGGCTGCGTTTTCGCCGGTGGTGTCGATTGCCGGGTCTCTGGCTTCGTCACATGTCTATCGTGATGCGTTTCAAGAGGTTGACCAGCAGGCGTTGTTTACGCCAGTGACAAAGAAAACATGGACCGCCACAGGTGCCGACCGGGTGCCTGAAATGTTTCGCGAGGCGTTTCGCGTCGCCAACACCCCGCGCAAAGGCCCCGTTCAACTGAACCTTCCGCGCGACGTGCTTTCAGCACAAGCGGAGTATGAAGGTTTTCAACGCCCCGAAACCTATCGGTCTCAATCGGTTCCGGCGGCATCGCAAGACGCAATTGATCGCGCAGCTGTGCTTTTGTACAAGGCCGCCCGCCCGGTGATTATTGCAGGAGGTGGCATCAAGAATACCGAAGGGCACGCACAGGTGCTTGCCCTGGCCGAAGCACTTAACTCACCCATCGTCACCTCACCCGGGCACGGCGACGCCATACCCTTTGGCCATCCGCTGAATGCCGGCCAGATGGGCCCGCGTGGCAACCCCGTTGCATCGCGGCTGGTGCAAGAGGCCGATGTCATTCTGGCGCTTGGGACGCGGATCGGATTCAACGCAACTTTTTACAGTTACGATAACATCAATCGCGATGCGGCGATCATTCATGTGGAACTGGAGCCAACAGCGATTGGTCGCTACTTCCCGGTTGAGATGGGCATCTGGGCGGATGCCCCGACCGTGGCCTTGCAGTTATGTGCGGCATTGAACAAGCTTGTGAAACGCACGGTGGCAGACGCCTGGACCGAAAGCTTTAAGGCAGAGAGAACTGCCTATCTGGCCAAGCGAGATGCGGATGCGCAGGTTGATGCGATGCCCATCCACCCTTCTGGCCTGTTCAAGACTTTACGCGATGTACTGCCACAGAATGCTGCCGTAACAATGGACGCGGGTACGCTATGTTTGCAGGCGACCGATGCGCTGAACTATTGGCACCATAAAAGCCTGTTTACGCCGCTTGATTTCGGGCTTGTCGGGTTTTCCTTCGCCTGCGGGCTTGGCGTGAAACTCGCCTGTCCCGACCGCCCGGTTGTCAGCCTGATGGGCGATGGCGGCTTTGGCATGACCGTGTCGGAACTTTCTACAGCGGTTGATCATGGCATCAACACAGTAACCGTTGTGATGAACAACAAATGCTGGGGGGCAGAAAAGGCGTATCAGCGTGATTTCTTTGGCGAACGCTACATCGGTGCCGATGTAAGCAGTCCCGCCTTTGACAAACTGGCAGAGCTTTATGGCGCCAAGGGGTATCGCGCAGATACACTGAGCGGAATGGCGGAAGCGATAGAGGCGGCGCTTTCCTGTGGCAAACCCGCGGTCGTCGATGTCATGGTTGACCCGGCTGCTCTCTACAGTTTTCGCCGTGACAGTTTCAAACACAGAGGAGGGTAACCCCACGACAATCGCCTGCAAACACAGGCTTTGGCGCGGCAATTCTTATGTGACTGGAATATCGGTACAGTTTGCGACACTCTGGTTGAGCAGAGTGGAGCCGTGTGGGGAGTAAGATGCGCAGTTTTGACGAGATTTTTGCAATTGCCGCTGATCGCAAGGGTGGTCCTGACGCGCTTGAGGCATTATTAAGCAAGCCTCAAACCGCAGAAGCTTTGGCCGCAATCCCAGATGACCGCTGGCTTGCGAAGTTAACGCAAATGGTTTTCTCCGCTGGCTTCAACTGGAAAGTGATTGAGGCCAAGTGGCCCGGTTTTGAAGAGGCGTTCAAAGGATTTGATGTTGGGCGCTGCGCTTTCATGGATGATGAGTGGTTTGACAGCCTGCTGACAGACACCCGCATTGTCCGGAACGGCACAAAGATCAAATCAGTGCCTGAAAACGCCGCCTTTCTACTGGAACTCCAAAAAGAACATGGCAGTGCAGCCAGGGTTCTTGCAGACTGGCCGTCTGAGGATTACATCGGCCTACTTTCGATGCTTAAATCACGAGGCTCGCGGCTTGGCGGTTCCACAGCCCAGTATTTCCTGCGTTTCATGGGCAAAGATAGTTTTGTACTGTCTGCCGATGTTGTCGCGCGGCTTGTCGCCGAAGACGTGGTTGACAAAACCCCGACATCTAAAAAAGCACTGGCGGCAACGCAGGCGGCATTCAATGAATGGGCTGCACAATCTGGTCGATCACTAACCGAAATCAGTCGTGTATTGGCGATGAGTGTCGGGTAGGCAGCGCACGAGTGGGTTAAAAGCCAGCCGACCCAAAGGCTACACTGTTCAGCGGCGCAGGGTTTCGCCGTACTGAAGCTTCGGTGTCAGTTCCACCCGTGTTTGCAAACCTTCAACGTCACCAGCAGCCATGCGTGCAACAATCTCGGCAGCTTTGCGGCCTGTTTCTATTCGCCCGGCGTCCATCGTAGCGAGTAGCTTGGGAAGACCTTGGAGCAGTTCCACCCCGTTGAAACCAGCCAACCCAATCTGACCGGGCACATCAATGCCCTTATCAAGGCAGTAAAGCAGCCCGCCTGCGCCTATCATGTCATTGGAATAATAAAGAAAATCAAGGTCTGGGGATCTGTTTAGAATGGTTTCTGTCATTTCGCGGCCTTTGACCAACGCAGATCCACCTTCGTAAAATTCCTGATCTTCAACTTCCAGCCCTTCTTTGGCGAGAGCCTCTGTAAATCCTTCAAACCTTTTGCGGGCCCTGTGATCGAGCGGCATTTTTGTGCCGAGGAACCCTATGTGTTCGTACCCTGCCTTAGCGATCGCCTGTGCCATCATGCGCCCGGCGCGGCGGTGCGATATCCCAACCATCGCGTCTATGGGCGTGCCATCGACATCCATAATTTCGACAACAGGAATATCGACGCCCCGCAACATTGCGCGAGCAGCATCTGTATGTTCCAAACCAGCGATGATCACGCCAGAGGGCCGCCACGACAACATTTCGTACAGAACGGATTCTTCTTTTTCCGGCAGGTAATTTGTCAGCCCGACAACCGGTTGCAGCGGTGTGTTGTCCAGCACCTCTGAAATTCCTGTCATCACATCCGGAAAAACCATGTTCGACATAGAAGGAATTATGACAGCTACAAGATTAACGCGTTGAGAGGCGAGCGCCCCGGCAATCTTGTTTGGGACATAACCAAGCGTCTTTGCCGCTGCGAGCACCTTCTTACGCGTCGCGGCAGACACATCCCCCCGGTTCCGCAATACCCTTGAAACCGTCATTTCGCTGACCCCTGAAGCCTCTGAAACATCACGCAGGGTCAGGGGGCGTTTTGCTTGATCTTGGGAGCCGCGAGTCATTTGTAACTATCCTGTGTTTTCTAATACTTCCTTGTTAGCGATAAACTAATGCTTGTCCAAGTCATCTGTGACGTATATGTTAGCGCTAGCAATTCATCCGGCAAGCAAGGTGAGCTCCCTTCAGCATGCTTTGCCCGGGCGAAAGGGAAGACGGTGGGCCAAACTTGTCTTCCCTTTTTCATTTCATAACAAGTGTAAGAACATGGTTGAATTGTTACATTTTTCCCGCGACAAAGGCGCTATTGGCCCATGTTTGGCCCCGTAGCTCAGCAGGATAGAGCGACCGCCTCCTAAGCGTAATTTTGCAGTATTCATAGCTTATCATAAATGAACATCTTTTGTATATATGTATTATATACCAAATGGTTATAGAATCTTAGCTGAACATAGCTTATCATCATTACGTAAGAGATTTAAGAGACTAAAAAGAGACTAAAATGAAGTTGACAGATTTGGCAGTCAGGAAATTACCACTAACGGTTAGAGGGCAGAAAACCCACTTCGATGACTTATTACCGGGGTTTGGTATTCGCTGTTCGGCAAAATCCAAATCTTTTGTCGTAATGTATGGGAAAGATCGACAGTTGAAGACTATTGGGCGATATCCGGAAGTATCGCTCGCAGATGCAAGAAAAGAAGCAATGTCACTTTTGGCACGTAGGCCAATTCGAAAAAAGGTATACCGGTTCACTGAAGTTCGCGAAGCGTATTTCGAAGATTGCGCAATTCGCATTCGACCAAACACTTTAAAGGAGTATCGACGCCATTTAATGAAATTGTCGGATATTCAGCTAGATAAGATCGAGAAACGACAAGTGGATATTTCAGAACCTCATGCAGTTAACGCTTGGAGGGTGTTTTTTAATTGGTGCATTCGAGCCGAATATTGTGAACGGAATCCTTTCATACACATACCTATTGTTTACGGTAAAAGATCGAGGGTTTTGAGCCACGAAGAAATTGAGCTCCTATGGGTTGTTGAGGATGAACCCTACACTAACTTGTTGAAACTTATGCTTCTTACGGGCCAAAGGAAGAGTGAAGTAGCCAATATTCAACCAAGCTGGATTTCGGACGGAACAATTACTGTTCCAGCTTCGCTAAGTAAAAACAAATATGAGCACACATTTCCGTTTGGCCCGCTAACAGCGCGTTTTCTACCGACTACAGATCACAAAATCTACAATGGCTGGAACAATGCAAAGGTAAGAATCGATAAAGCGCTCAATTTCCCACATTGGACACACCACGATCTCCGGAGGACGTACTCCACCGAACACGCTAAGATTGGGACACCCCTCCACGTTACAGAACGCCTTCTTAACCACGTTTCTGGGACGATCAGTGGGGTGGCGGCAATTTACAATCGGCATACCTATTTAGAAGAAATGCGAGCGGCCGTAAGTTCATATGAGCAGCACATTGCAAAAATCGTTGGATTTGAGGTGAGTCACTAGAGCGCGCTGAAACCCTGCTGAGCCTCTCCGTTTCAATCAACAACGCCACCTTTTCACACGTGAGAGTTCCAAAGCTAACCGCTCCGTCGCTCACTCGAAGTGGTATCAACCTGACGCTAAATAGACACCTCGAGGGATTATTTTTTAATGTGGTAGCCAGTTTCCATCCATTTGCAATTCAACGCCAGCGGCGTCTTCTACCAGTTTCATCAAGTGAAGCTCACCTTTGTCGCCGCCATAGGCAGTGCGTGAAATCTCAAACCGCTTCTGTACGAGTCGTGTGACCCTTGCTTCCGTGCCAGCGTATCTCAGGGGAAAATCAAATTGCAGTGAAGATTTTAAGCGTCATGCAGTACATCAGGTCTTGGTTCAGGGATATCCTGTTCGGGAAGTTTAAGAGCTTTTAAATGCTAGCACCCACACACTTTTTGCTTGTCAGAAGAAGTCTTCACTGCAGTTGGATAATGCCAGAAGAGGACCCATTTAAAAAGAATATCGATTTGTTATTAAACGAAAATAAGAAGTTCGATTTTTGCCAATATCCCCGGCGATACCCCATTTACCCATTTTATTTTGGGATTTGAAGTCCCAACGAGGACCGTTTCTATGATTCGCGAGTATTTCTTTGCCCGGGGGAATAAAAATAATTCAGCATTCTGTGTTTGGTGCAATCAACAATTTTGACGCACCCACAACTGCAGTTGTGATTAGCCGTAGAAAACGGTCGGGTTGTTCGAAAGCAGACCTAGAGCTCGGCCGGCACAAATGTCTGCTATGCGGATGGGGTGGATGGCTCCTGCATCAACCGGCGTCGCAATGCGCCATAGTGCAGTTATCATAAACTGCTTATGAGAGGAGCCACCCAATGCAGGTTACAACAATCGGCCTAGATTTGGCCAAGAACGTTTTTCAGGTCCACGGTATCGACGACCACGGCGAGGTTGCATTCAACCGCGCTCTGAGACGAGTACAAGTCTTGGCATTCTTTGAACGTCTTGAGCCGTGTCTGATCGGCATTGAGGCCTGTGGAACAAGCCACCACTGGGCACGTGAACTGATCAAACTGGGTCATAACGTTAAACTGATCCCACCTGCTTATGTGAAACCATACGTCAAGCGTGGCAAATCAGACGCCGTTGATGCTGCGGCCATTTGCGAGGCTGTCACTCGGCCCACCATGCGATTTGTTGAGGTGAAGACACCCGAACAACAGGCGATACTCGCTGTTCATCGCACGCGCGACCTGATCGTGAGACAGCGCACTCAAACCATCAATATGCTACGGGCACAGTTGGCTGAGTTTGGTGTCGTCTTGCCTCAGGGCGTTTATCACGCGCTGCAAATTGCTAAGGACTGCGTGGCTGGAGAACCGCTGAACCTGCCAAAGGACGCCGAAGAGGTCGTCTTGGACCTTTGCGATCAACTGCTGTTCCTACATGCGAAGATCCTGCGGCATTCGCGGCATATGACGCAGATTGCCAAAAGCGAGAAACGCGTTGCGTTGTTGCGGATGATAAGCGTATTCCAAGCTACCGAGATCGAATACTTGACTCAAGGTCCAGATCAAACGTGTCAGGGCTGAAGTTACCAAGTATAGAGGAGAGAAATGGGATCCCTATCCGGGAACCCTTCGCCCGTAAATTTATCAAGAATTAGAAGGTAAGTTACCGACCAACAGGCTCGTGAAAGACATTACTGCGTGCATTCACGTTGCTTGAACTGGAAGCTGACATTGCTGCGTGGTTCGTCTGAACGACATTCTCAGTTTTTTCAGTTGATGCGATTAGAAGGTTAAACTCAGCTGCATCTTCTGCCAAAGCCGGCGCTGCAAATGAGAGGACAAGAGCGGTGCTCAATGCGATACGTTTCATGGTGTGTTCCTTAAGTTGAATTTCGAATTTTTCTGGGTCAGTCGCGCCCCATGACCTGGAATTGGTGATAGCGGCTTCCAGCTTCAATGCACAGTTTTGTGATATTTTTTACATTTACGTGCGTGCGTGCTCATATCGCTGTGCGCACCAAAGTTTGAGTTCTGAGCCACCGCACCAAGAATGATTTCTGCGTTCAGGTTAACCGCTCAGACATCATGACCCGCGCTTGGGAACTGACACGTAAGTCTCTGGCGTTTGGTTGTTGCCGGTTCATCCGTTTGATGTTTGCCCACAATCCACTCAGCGTATTGGGCTGTGGTACCGTATTTGGTCGCATAAAGAATGGCACCCTTCATATCGAGCCCCCTAGTTGCGAACCGAACGCAATGTGAGCCCGGTCATTGGCTTTATGCCAAGGGGCGCTCGGGGGTCATTGAGGCAGGTCAATTGAACCGGACATTTTATGTGCAAGGCTGGAAATCGAAGCTACTGTTTCCTGAGTGACCTATCCAGTTGGGTTCGGTGGTTTTGACTGACGTTTCTGGAGGGGGTGGCTCATGGCTGACTCACAAGCTAGCAAAGTCGAACCAGCCAGCCAGGCCGATCGACAGATTGCGTCGGTTCACGTTTTGAATTGCGGGAGCGCCGAGCAGCACGAAGAGCATCGCTACGGCAGCAGGAAGCCGCAGCTTTGGTGGGTCTTCCTTGGTCGGAGCTGGGTACCCGTGCCTCTGCAATGCTTCTTGATTGATCACCGCGACGGGGTGGTGCTGTTTGATACTGGAATCGACCCGGCAATCATGTCCGACAAGCGCTATATCAAACAAGCGATCGGTCGCTTTCTGTTGCCGAGGATATTTCGGTTGCAGGTCAAAGAAACCGATCGCATTGATCGGGTTCTTTCAACCGCGGGCGTCGCTTCCAGTGACATTCATAAGGCAGTCATCTCTCATCTTCATTTCGATCATGTTGGTGGGATTGCGCTTATTCCTCAGGCCGACTTGCTGGTAAGCGCACGAGAGTGGGCAATTCTCTCGGAACCGCATCCCGAGCGCGAGTGGACCCTACGCGAGCACATCGAAATCCCTGCGGCTAAGTGGCGGCAAATTTCGTTCGAGCCGACCGACGACCCGCTCTTCGAAGGGTTTGACGGAATCCACGACGTCGTCGGCGACGGCTCGATGATCCTGCTACCCACACCGGGGCATACGGCCGGTTCCATGTCCATGTTGATCCGCCAAGACGGGTGGGACCCGATCCTTCTGGTGGGAGACCTCACTTATGAGGCGGCTTTGCTTGAGGACGATATCGTCCCAGGGACCGGTGACAGAGAAGCTCTATGTGCCTCGTTCGCCAAGGTGCGTCGGTTGAAGCAATGCCTGCCGGGCCTGACAGTTGTGGCATCGCATGATTTTGGCGCGGAAGAATCTGTGTCGCGGGCCACGCGCAATTTTTCGAGTTCTTTTAGGGAGGTATCAAAATGACAGATCAGGAACATTGGGACGCCATCGTTATCGGGTCCGGTATGGGCGGCATGACATCGGCAGCAGCATTGTCGAAGATGGGCCACAAGGTCTTGCTTCTGGAGCAGTACAAGACTTTGGGCGGCCTGACGCACAGTTTCTCGCGCGAGGGCTTCTCCTGGGACGTTGGGATCCATTATCTCGGCTGCATGGCCCCCGAGGACCGGGAGCGGGGTATGCTCGACTGGCTGACCCACACGCCGATGGAATTTGAATCGATGGGGGCCGTTTATGACAACCTGCATCTCGCGGACGCTCCGCCGCTTGCGCTTTCACGCCCCTTCGAGGCCCAGGAGCGCGATCTGAAAGACCGGTTCCCTGATGAGGCCGAAGCGATCGAGGAATGGACCATAGCACTCCGGGAAGGGCGGGAAACGATGTACACGGTGGCTTCAACCCGCGCCATGCCGGACTTTGTCGGCCAAATGATTGAATGGTGGAACCAGCGCGCCATCGATAAATGGTGCAAGCGCACGACACAGGAGGTTGTCGACAGCATCACGCAAAATCCGGACCTTGCCGCTGCCTTTACCGCGCAATGGGGGGATCATGGGGGACGTCCCCACAAGGCAAGCTTTGCCATGCATGCCCTGATACTTGGTTGCTATCTGGAAAGCGGCGCATGGTATCCGGTGGGGGGTGGAAAGGCTTTTGCCGAACATCTGATACCGACGATCATAGAAGCGGGTGGAGAGGCCCGCGCCGGAGTGAAGGTTGAAACGCTTCTGGTGGAGAACGACAAGGTCGTCGGAGTACGCACATCGACAGGTGAAAACATCTATTCAGACGTTGTCATATCCAATATCGGTGCGCGCGAGACGCTCAACAATTTGCTGCCCGAAGGCTTCGGTCCCGAAGACTGGATCAGTGAAATACAAGCGCTGCCCGCCTCCATTGCCCATTTTGATCTGTTCCTTGGCTTTGAAGGCGATGTGGAAGAGGCGGGAGCGACACGGTCAAACCACTGGGTCTATCCAACGGGCGAGATCGACGCGATCTGGGCCGATGCACCGAATGGAAATCCGCCGGGCTTTTTCGTCTCATTTGGCTCTCTGAAGGATCCAAACCACGATCCGGGGCCCAAGCAGAAATATGCGGGCGACATGGTCGTCTGGGCTGATTGGAACAGCGTCGCCCGATGGGCGGACCTTCCCTCGGGCGCACGGGGTGCCGAGTACAAAGCTTTCAAGCAGCAGGTCGAGGACAAGATGTTCGCGCTGTTCAAAGCCTACTTCTCCGATCTGGCCGAACTGGTGGTCTTTCGTGAGCTTTCGACGCCGTTGGCAACGGCCGCGATCACCGGTCACCACGAGGGCCGCTTCTATGGGCTGGATGGGACGCCGGAACGCGTCATGAGCGATGCGCTCCAAGCCAAAACCCCAATCGAAGGGCTCTATCTCTCAGGGCAGGACGTGGTCAGTATCGGCATTCAAGGCGCGCTCTGGGGCGGGATTCTTTGTGCGGCCAGTGTTGATCGCAGAATTTTTAAACAACTGAAAGGGTGATGTCTCAATGCACTGGTTGTTGCTGGCGATAGGTATCGCGATCGAACTGCTCGCGACAACCACGCTCACGTTATCAGGTGGCTTCGCCACTTTGGCTCGAAGCAGTCCCTAGCCTCTTCTTAAACGAACGACCGCGCAGCGGAAAAATCGGTTGCTCAAAAAGGTATTGCCCGATGTTCGCTTATGACTATTTGGGGGGCGATAACTGGCTACGATTGTGGTTCGAAGGATGTTTCGTATACAGCCACGCCTTTGTTGAGTGCGTGACGCCTCACGGTACTCTCGATATTTCAATTCTTCCGGTAGCCTCCACGCGTTCTCATCGCAGCACATATACTTACCGTAGCAGTGTGTGTATTATGTCCCACGCAGACCAGCAAATGTTGCAGAATCGGATGTTTCCGTCATTCAAAGCAGAAATCGGAAACATATGTGTTTGGCTTGGGCCTGAATTTATAAGCCAAATCAATCGCTAAGCATTTTTCGCGATCTTTGGCTTTGAACTTCTCGCTGTGGCTCTGCCAATGGGATTTCCTAAATAAAGTTGTACTAGCAACTTTTTGATTGCACATACAACTTAATTCCTCTATCGTGACGGCATTCGGACAACTCAGTCGTCAAAAATAATGCTAATTTGGGAGAGGAACCAATGCCTACATATTCTGTTTCATCTGTTGGGGTTTTCCTGTCAATTCAACAGAAGAAAAAGGTTGCAGAAGCGATAACGGAATCGCACCACGACAATACTGGCGCACCTGGGTTTTTTGCGCAGGTTTTTTTTAAAAATTGTGCAGGAGAAGACCATTTTCTCGGTGGAAATCAGAATACCCACCCTCACATTTTTATCAACGGATTGATTCGAGTCGGACGCAGCGCAGAGGCGAAAAACAGCCTAATGACTCGGGTTGTGGCGGCAGTTGCTGAAATTTGTTCAATCGGTCGAGAAGACATCTGGATGTACATTCAGGATATTTCAGCCGCTCAGATGATCGAGTATGGCAGAGTTCTGCCAGAGCCGGGCCTAGAGGCCGAGTGGATAGAAAAAGTTTCCCCCGAAAAGCGCGTTGCTTTGGCCGATGATGGAGTTAACCTCTGATGTCTGGGCGTGCACTCTTAGAAATTAGTGGGCTGACGAAGCGGTTTGGTGGTCTCGAGGCGGTTTCAGGAGTGGACTTTGTCTGCCGTGAGAAAGAGACCCTTGGCATCATCGGCCCAAACGGAGCCGGTAAAACCACACTCTTCAATTTGATCACGGGATTTACGGTACCGACAGAAGGGCGGATTACCTTTGACGGCAAGAACATCACTGGCGCCCGTCCCCACCGTATTGTAAATCACGGCATTGCGCGGACGTTCCAAGGCGTTCGGTTGTTTCGGGGAATGACGGTTTGGGAGAATGTCTGGCTGGCTCAGAACGCGCTTGTGAATTTCATGTTCCCAACATTTTTCTCTTCCCGAGGTCGCGAAGAATCATTGCGAGCAGAAGCAGAACAATTGCTGTCAGATTTTCACTTGCTCGGCAAGAAAGACAGCAAAGCTGGAGATCTTGCATTCGGCGATATGCGGCGTCTTGAAATATGTCGTGCTCTGGCCACACAGCCAAAGCTTTTGTTGTTGGATGAACCAGCATCAGGATTGACCCCCGTCGAGACCAAACAGCTGATCGAAGACCTTCGAAGGCTTAGCCGCACGGGCGTAACAATAGCCATTATCGAGCACGACATGAACGTTGCGCTTGGTCTGTCAGATCAAATGGTCGTCCTGAACTTCGGTAAATTGCTGTCGACCGGCACACCGGATGAAATACGCAACAACCCCCAGGTTATCGAGGCCTATTTGGGAACCGCCGCGGAGGATGTCGATGCTTGAGGTTAAAAATCTGCACGTCTCGTATGGAGAGGTAAAAGCGGTTAAAGGCATTTCGCTCAATGTCAAGCAGGGACAACTCGTTTCACTGGTCGGTTCCAACGGTGCTGGAAAAACCACGATCCTGCGCACTATCTCTGGCCTGATTGGTGCAACTCAAGGTTCAATCACTTTTGGAGGTAAGGAATTATTGAAACTGGGCGCGCATCAGGTGACCCGCACGGGCCTCATTCATGTGCCCGAAGGTCGCATGTTGATAGAAGATATGACCGTAAACGAAAACCTTCGTGCCGGCGCCTTCTGTCGCAATGACAAGTCCGCTATCGAAGAGGATATCCTGGAGGTCGAAGAACGTTTTCCGATCCTGCGTCAGCGTGCGAAGCAAAAAGCTCGAACACTTAGCGGCGGCGAACGGCAGATGCTTGCGATCGCGCGCGCCCAGTTGGCTCGACCGCGCCTGTTGATGCTTGACGAGCCGTCTCTGGGCCTCGCGCCGCTTATTGTTCAAGAGATGTTCAGGACGCTCTCTGAACTGAAGAAATCGGGTACAACGATCCTGCTTGTTGAGCAAAACGCCTACGGTGCCCTTGCGATTGCTGACTACGCTTACGTGCTCCGCGTCGGAGAGGTCGTGGCAGAAGACACGGCAAAGAATTTGCTCGAAAACAGAGATTTTCTGGATGCATATCTGGGGGAGCAATAGGAACGAAGCAACTACTTTAACTTGAAATTGACTTTTTCAATAAGGGAGGAACCTGATGAAAACTCTATATAAATATCGCAACGGGATCGCGGGGATGTCAATTGGTATAGGATTGGCGCTTTCAGCGACATATGCCGCCGCTTTTCAAAATGAGGTAACTGTCAGGATAGGAAGTACGGAACCTCTCACCGGTGTTGCGGCCGTTTTGGGACAGCCGAATTACATTGGCAAGTTGATCGCCGTCGACGAGATCAATGCCGCTGGCGGCATCATGATCGACGGCGAGAGGGTCATGATCGAACTGATCTCAGAGGACGATCAGGCGAAGCCGGACCAGGGCATCGCCATCTTTCGGAAGCTCGAAGGCAGCGACAGAGTTCTGGCTATTTCCGGCACCCAATACAGCCGGGTGACAGAAAGCATGTGGGGTCTGCTGCAAAAAAACCTGGATGACCCCTCGGACAATGGCCTTAGAGTGCCGTCGATTTCATTTCTGTCCATGAAGGCCGGTGTAGCTTCAATTTCACCTTGGGCGTTCCGTAACGCGGGAAAGGAATGCGACCAGCACGAACAGCTCATGGCGTTGATGGAAGAGCACAAGGGTGGTGGTAGCTGGGACAGCGTTGTCGTAGGGCTTGAGTCCAATGAAGCGCATTCGGTTGCTGCATGGCGCGCCTGTTACGATCGCTCGCTTCAATCACGAGACCTGGAACCTTCGGAATTCGTAGAATGGTTCGAATCCGACACTGATTATTCGGTTCAGATTCGCCGGATGCGTCGTGCTGACCCGGATCTGTTCATTCTGAGCTCGCATTATCAAGCGAATGTGGGCGCAATGCTGGAAATGGCGCGACAAGGCGTACGTCCTGAATACATAATGGGTCACATCGGGTCGGATGCTGTCGAGATGATTGATCTGGGCGGTGAAGCAGTTGAAGGCGTTGTATTCCCGTCGACTGCGTTTTTCCGGAATCCTGGTGTTCAGGATCTTTACGAAGAGTACAAAGCACGGACCGGCGAATGGTACATGCCAGCTTTCACATATCTTGGATATGAGGGCATCTATATTCTTAAATGGGCGATCGAGAACGCTGGTATCAAAAACCTTCCGGAGACACTTGAAGAAGACCGTCGCAAAGTCCGGGATCAGCTGGCTTCCATGGAAAATTGGGTGAACCCGATTGGGCTTGAACTGACCGTTGAAGAAACCGGCGACATAACGCGCGAATATGTCTACGTGCAGATCAAAGACGGTGACTTCAAGCTTTGGTGGCATCCTGAGAGGGGTTTCATCGAGCACTAACCATCTCCCTGACTTGGGGAGCCGGATGGAACGACGACGGCTCCTCCTTTTTCAGGCCAAAACTGATCGAAACTTTATCGGAGAAGTAACGTGTTCGACGAATTCTTTTTCCTAGACCTGACGCAGACTGCCCTTGATGGGATCATGTTTGGTTCGGTTTACGCTCTGATGGCAATCGGCTTTGCCCTGATATGGGGGTTGCTGGGAATTCTAAATCTGGCGCACGGTCAGACTGTCGCATTCGGAATGTTCATAGGCATGATATCGGCTACAGTTTATGAGCTGCCGCCCGTGGTGTCGTTCGGGCTTTCAATGTTGGCTGGTATGTCGATCGGATTCATCATCGAGCGGCTTTGCTACAGACCACTTCGCAGAGCACACGAACTCGTGCCCATGATTGCAACGCTTGGATTTTGGATCGCCACAGAGGAAGCCCTTCAGAAGGTCTACTTTCATCTCTATTTCACGGATTTCGAGAGATTTCCAAACCCCTACACATTGAAAAGTTTTCAAGTCGGCGGACTCTTTATTCGCTTCGATTATGTGCTGACGCTGGCAGTGGCTTCAGTGATGGTAATCATACTATACATAATCATCTACCGGACAAAACTTGGCTTGGCCTTTCGTATGATCGCGGCGGACCACGATGTCGCCCAACTTATGGGAGTGGACGTCCTACGCCATCTGACAGCCGCTTTTGTAATAGCAGGGGCTTTCGGTGGGGCGGCTGGCTATCTCTTGGGCCTCGTTTCCAACATTGCCAACCCATATGCTGGTAGCTTGGCGACAGTGAAAGGCCTGTTCACGATGATCCTTGGCGGAGCCGGAAGCCTGCCTGGTGCAATCGTCGGCGGCACAGTTCTCGGATTTGTTGAATTACAAAGTTCGTTCCTGGTCTCGTTCGCCTACAGAGATGCCATTGCGATGGGAATGCTGTTCCTTCTCTTGGTTATACGGCCCCAAGGGCTCTTTGGCACCAAGACCGAAGACAAAATCTAGAAGGTTAAAGAAATGGACTATTGGTATACCATCGTCAGCCTCGCTTGCATAAACGTCATTCTGGCGTGGAGTGTCTATGCAAGTTTCATGACCGGCACGGTTTCACTCGGCCAGGCTGCATTTTTCGGAATTGGCGCCTTTGCCGGTGCATCGATGACCGCGATTTATGGTTGGCACATCATCCCCGCAACGCTCTTTGGTGCCGGGGTTGGTGCCGCCATCGGTCTTGTTATTGCAATTCCAACTCTCAGGTTGACCGGTTTGTACTTGACGATTGCAACAGTCGCCTTTGTCGAGGTCGTGCGCGTCGTTACACATAACATGCACTACGGCCGAGAGGGCACGCTTGCAATTCAAAGTTCAGATGCTGCTGATGTTCCTTGGATTGGTCCAGACGGTCCGATTGGGTTTCGACACATTACGTACTTGACCGATAACGGAATTTCACCAGGCGAATATGCGTTTGCGCTGATTTTGGTTGTGATCATTTTGGGTGTCCTTTTCTTCTTCCTGGAACGGTCTCGTTTTGGTTATGCGTTGCGTGCGGTCGAGGCAGATGAAATCGCCACGCAGGGCATTGGGCTTTCACATAACCTTCTGAAGGTCATCGCATTTTCGGCAGGTGCGGCCATTGCTGCAATTGGTGGATCGCTCTATGCACACCTGCTCACCTTTATCAGTGGCGACGATTTTGGAATCCCACTGACGGTCATGATACTTGCTTACGTCGTGATCGGTGGCGGGCAGACATTCTGGGGCCCATTGATCGGCGCACTTCTTTTCACGTTTTTGCCGGAAGTCGTTCGCTTTACCAAAGAGTACCGGCTCGAAATTTTTGGGACAGCTATGCTTCTCGCCATGTTGTTTCGTCCCCAGGGTCTCGTCACCGCGGCATTGGTCAAGCAGATAACTCAAAAAATCTTTCGCCGCGGCTCCGGGCATTCGGATAATCACACCGCAACAAATTCAAAGTGAAAAAAATCGACAGGAGGAAAACAAAATGCAAATTTCAAATTTAGGGTCGGCAGCAGTTTTTAGTCTAGCCTTTGCTCTGACTAGTCAGTCTGCACTGGCCGAAACGATGATCAATCCAAGCCAGGATACGCTCGGAGAGGCGGTCCAGTTGGGCACAGACAACTTTGATCAACACCCCGTGGCATTCCAATGGGATTACTTGACCAACCTCGGTCTGGGCTACCCAGAAGTTCTGTTGCGTACGCGCTATCTTGCAGTGGCGGATTATGTGCGGCGTTCGGAATTTCAGCGTAAATTCGGTACGCAGCGGGTACACGAAATCACCGATGAGCGTATCAAAGCGGCCCATGACGAAGTTGTCGGTGGCTTGCAGTTTATTGTAACGGCGTCCGGCCCAACCGAAGACTTTATGCTTGCCTACGAATTTTCCATGTCTGTCGGGGATGCAGTTCTGGAGCCGATACTGGTTGATGCGCCGCAAAAGGCATCGCCGTCGGGATTCATGGGAGATATTGCCTATACGGCTGGCGCGATCGTGGATTTCGATGCGTCAGGGCTCAGTGGAACAGAAAGCGTTACGTTGTTGGTGAAAGCACCCGACGGACGTGGGCCGTCCGGCGCGCGAAACTCGGCGTACGAAATTCCCTACGACTTGTCGATACTTAAATGAGCTATAATCAATGTGGCGATATTCGTGCCGCCGCATTGATTATCTTGAGGTGACAAAGAAGGGTTCTAGGATGAACGATTTTGTTCAAAATTGCCTAGACGGGATCATGCTTGGGTCATCTTACGCCCTGCTTGGTCTAGGGTTTACATTGACCTTTGGAATAATGCGGCAACTGAATTTGTCCTATGGACCGACGCTCATGTTCGGTGTGTATGCAGGAAGCTCGTTCAGCCTTTTTATATTTTCGTCGTTGATTGCATCGTTGGTCGTTGCAATGAGTGTCGCTGTCCTGGCAGGCCTTGTCGTTGACCGCGTTAGTTTTCGTTGGGTGAAAAGCGAGAACCCGCTTGCGTCAATGGTCAGTGCTTTCACACTGTGGATGGTTTTCGAAGAAATAATTGTGTTGTTCACTTGGGGGAGACGATATCCGGTTGAAAATCCAATCGGATTGGAGCCGCTTAAATTCGGCCCGTTCTACCTGCGCGGAGATTATCTGTTTCTATTTTGTATTGCGGCAGTGCTGATGAGTGTCATCTGGTTGCTTGTATACCGAACTGCGACAGGTAGACAGATGCGCGCCATTGCAGAAAATGCCTCTTCAGCCCGTGTAGTCGGGATCGATGTTCCGCGGGTGTCGACAAAAGTTGTTGTTATCGTTCACGCCGTAGGAGCGCTGGTTGCCTACTTTATTGCGGCTAGCCTCTATCAAATCACCCCAAACTTTGGCCTTTGGGCGACATTGAAAGGGCTGATCGTGATGGTGATTGGTGGCGTCGGGTCCATAACCGGTGCTGTGCTGGGCGGTTTGATGTTGGGCGTGGTTGAAACTCAGACCACTTGGTATCTTGGTACCAATTTTAGAGATTTGACAGCGTTCTTCCTGCTTTTCGTTCTTCTCGTTATTGCGCCGCGCGGTCTGTTGACTCGTTTTACTAAAGGCGGAACAGGACATGAGTAGTTATTTGATAAGTGTTCTTACGCTGGTGGGCATCCAATCGTTCATGGCACTCAGTGCCTACCTTCTTCTTATCACCGGGCAGATTTCTTTTGGACAACAGGCCTATTTTGGTATCGGTGCCTACTTTGGTGGCGCAATGACAAGTATGTTCGGCTGGAACCTTGCAACAGCCATTCTTGTTTCCTGTATTGCTGCCGGGGCTGCAGGCGCATTTGTGGGCTACTTAACATTGCGCCTGGGGGGACTATATTTCGCCATCGCAACCCTTGCCTTTGCCGAAATGACACGCCTGATCTGGGTCAATCTGTTTTGGCAAGTGGAGGTCGACAACATCTCTGTCGGACCGCAAGGACCAGAGGGATTTCGTGATATTCGTTATGTCCTGGACAATGAGTGGTCTGCCGAGGCCTATCTGTTGGTCGTCGTTGCCATACTCGTATCTATTCTTCTTTTATTCATGTTTCTGGAGAGATCTTTTTTTGGCCTTCGCCTTAGAATGATCGCAGGCAGACCCGAAATCGCCTCTGCGATGGGTGTGAACCCGCTTACCTACAGGATTGCTGTGTCGGGGGTTGCAGCTGGTATCGCTGGCCTGGGTGGCGTTTTATTTGCTCATTTCATGACTTTTCTCGATCCAATGAATTTCGGAGTCATGCTGGGCGTTCACAGTCTTGCCTATGGTTTGATTGGGGGATTAGGAAGTGCTCTGGGGCCGCTAATAGGCGTTGGGATAGATATCGGGTTACTTGAAACTTTGCGTATATTCAGCGGCTATCGGATGATTGTCTTCGGTTCGTTGGTTGCATTGATTTTGATTGTACGACCGCGCGGGTTGCTAGACGAGCGCACCTTACGTTCGGTTTCGAAACGTGCAAGCAAGGTTTATCAATCGGTCGCTAGACAGGTTTGGCGAGGCAGGACATGAACGCGGCCCCGCCTCTTATTTCGGTTGCGAAAATTCGCAAGAGTTTCGGCTCTAACAAGGCGCTTGACGGCATCTCGACCCATTTTAGTTCGGGCATTACTGGACTTATTGGTCCGAATGGTTCTGGAAAAACTACCCTGATCAATATTCTTTGCGGTGCGCTCAAACCGGATGCCGGCAGCATTGAGATATTTGGTCGCGACGTCGTAGGGCAGGGGCAGCACGAAATTGCACGGCTCGGGGTGGCCAGAACCTTTCAAACGCCTGCCGTGTTTCCTCATATGACTGTGTTCGACAATGTCGCTGCCGGACTTTCGCCCGAAGGTTTGATGAGTAATCTCAGAAGCCGTCGACATAGTGCACGCGAAGTATGCGAATGCCTTGCGGTTGTAGGGATTGAAGGCCGGCAATTTGATGAAGCGACCGATTTGCCTCTGGGTGAGTTGCGACGATTGGAACTGGCCCGCGCAATCGCGCGCCGTCCTAAATTCCTCCTGTTAGACGAGCCAGCCTCCGGGATGACACCGGTCGAAACTGACAGCCTTGTCGCCACGATCGCAGATATTGCTGAACGCGGTGTTGCGGTGCTCATAGTCGAACATAAGCTTGAAGTGGTCATGTCCCTGAGCGAGCGCATTCTGGTGCTTGAGCGGGGGAAAGTGATATCCGACGGTGCTCCGGAAACGGTGCAATCCGATCCGGTGGTTCGAGACGCATATCTTGGATTCGGTGGTCTCGATGCTTGAAGTTGAGGGATTAACGGTTGCGTATGGCGCAATCCTCGCGGTCCAAAACGTGAGCCTGTCCGTATTGCAAGGCGAAATAGTTGTCCTTCTTGGCCCAAACGGTGCTGGCAAGACATCTACCCTGATGGCGATTTCCGGCGTTGCACCACGAAAGGCCGGGAAAATCACGCTTGACGGCACAGACCTGGGCCAAGGCGGTCATACTGCTGTTCGCAGAGGAGTCGTTCATGTTCCGGAGGGCCGGATGATCTTTGGCGATCTTTCCGTCCGCGAAAACTTGATGATCGGTGCCGAAATAGCGAAACGAAAGCCCGACTTAGACCTGGCTCTTGACTGGTTTCCTGACTTGCGCAGTCGGCTGAGCGAACGCGCACGCGCGTTGAGCGGTGGACAGTTGCAGATGCTCGCGATTGGGCGGGCGCTTATGTCGCGCCCCAAATTGCTTATGCTGGACGAGCCGACTTTGGGCCTTGCACCGCGTATCGTCGAAGACATGTTCCGCAAAATTTCCAAATTATCCAAGCATGGGGTTTCCATTCTTTTGGTCGAACAACATCTGACCCATTCTCTTGATATTTCTGATCGAGGCTATGTCCTTGCCAACGGTTGCATTGTCGCAGAAGGCGCGGCGTACGAGCTTAAGAAAGATCCAGCACTGACGACAGCCTACCTCGCCAAATCGGCCAAGCGTATACCTTAAATTTTAACCAAGCCAAGGAGGCGTCTACTCATGAAATTTATATTAACGATCGCGATCTCGCTAATAGTCCTCTCGTCTCAAAGCCCGGCCCTGGCTCGCGAGAGATTGGCGGCAGGATTCGTGAAACAGATTACGCGAAGCGAAAGCGGCCTTGAATATTCGTATAATTTCGTGATCACAAACCTAAGCAGCGGCGAGCCGGTCAACGGTGTAGTGATGGAAGTCACAACAGACATGCCGGCAATGCCCGGGGCTCATCATATGCCCGCAAAAATCGCCGAGCCTTCCGGCGAACCAGGTATGTACATTGCTACTATTGACTTTGACATGCCAGGCAAGTGGACGTTGAAACTTAACATCTCTGAGCCCTATCGAGATATTGTAACGCTATCGGATACAGTCGAAAAATATCACTGCACGCCTGACGATGGCGAATGTATGACTATGGAAGACGAACATTCGGGGTCCTGCGCCGCAACCTTGGGCACAGACGAAGGCGTCCATGATCATAGCGGCGATAGTCATGGTGACTAGGTTTGAAAGCGTTGCGTGACACCCGAATTGCGGTTTCTTCAGTGACATTGTTCTTAAATATCTCGTTTGGAAGGTATCGCTGATACATTTCTCAGGAGGAGCGTTGCGCCGAGGAGCAGTTCACTACCCCGCAAGCCGCCCGAGGGAACATTGCCAAGCATCTTCAGCGTCCAGTCAGCTTATAACCTTAAAAATCATAGCAACCTTGCGTCTGTGACTAAAGAACTGCTTGCCTGCAGTCGTAGTATTTTGCCCGTTCGATCAGATCGCACCCGTTGTTCGTAGCCGCAAAAGATTTATGCACCTCAGTTCAACCGCAGCCTGTTCAGCTCAAGTTTTCAAGCGAACGTTGACCTGACAGGTTGTGTGTATACCATATTCGTTATTAATTGCACATACACCCAAAAAGATTTTACATACAACTATATTGCCTTTCGCGGTAGGTTTCTCCATATTGGATATCATTGATGAAAAGGAGCAATAGAATGTTCACCGATTGTTATTGCACGCAGTTCCGTCGCTCAGCGCAAGCACTCACAGAGATTTACGACTCCGCCCTCAGGGAACAAAAAATCCGGATTTCGCAGTTTTCTACTTTGCGGGCTTTGGACCGCATGGGCTCTGCAACAATGCAAGAACTCGCTGAAGAGGTAGCTCTGGATAAGACGACTATTTCGCGGAATGTAAAGGTACTTGCTTCAAACGGTTGGGTTGATTTTTCATCAACTAAAGACCTACGCCAAAAGCGAGTGATACTAAGCTCGAAAGGGATTGAAAAATTGGCAAGCGCGACGATATCTTGGCGCCGAGCCCAGGAAAAGATTAGAGAATCCGCTTCCGAAATTTTTTCTGATGACAGTGGCGATCCGTTACTAGAAACGTTGGAAAAACTTCAGCAAATCTCTTCTAATGGAAAGAAGAGAAAAGCTTAGGTAAATTTGCGCTGACGAGCAGCTTTGAGCGGACGTGCAGTTCGTCTACCGCGCGATCAGGTAAATCGACAGCGCCGCAAGCGCGATTCCAGTGACTTTCGAGAGGCTCAGATCTTCACCCAGGAAAATAATTCCAAGCACCGACCCGCCCACGACAAACATTCCATAGATTGGAACGACTTCACTTGCCGGTCCCAGCGACAGAGCCTTAAACAGCGATCCGACAGCAATCAGCAGAACGGCTCCAGCCAGAATGCTCCAGCCAGTACTGACGCTGAAATAGTCAACACCTTTAAATGTCCTAAAATGACCCCCGGCAAGCGCAATTCCAACAGCGCCGATAGCAACGATGACCGTAGCGACAGCTAGTACCGCAAAGCTGGAATGTGTGCCGGGGCGCGTGGCAAACTTTACCAGAAGCGTTACCAGAGAATATGCAACCATGCCGAGAAGGGACCATTGTACGTAGCTCATAATTCTCACACTCGCGTCACAAAGGTGGATGTAGCTGGAAGTTTTACTTGGCGGCCATCAAGGAAAACAGTTGTCCTTTCATCGAGAAATTCTTCATTTTTAAGTACTTTTACCGTAGGAAACCTGTTCGAAAGAACAGCAGAAATCATGAAATTATCCAACCTGGAACTTTTTGACTCATGTGATGTTAGGGAGTTTTTTACTTGCGTGTTTCGCCCTGCTCGGACCGAACAGGAATGAGAATTTTCCGTTTGGTGTTCCGCCGGCTGCCTAGAAAATGCGGGACAACCCGTGAGCCTTGCTTTGACTTGCGCAAAACTGATTGGGGCACCGATGTTGGTATTTTGCAACCCAATGATCAATTCAGGGATTGACGTATTATGCGGCTGTAGCAACGGAACTCGACAATTTGAAGCGGTGTACACCGGCATGCTTTCCCTCTCCACATCGGCGCTGTCGCGGCCTGCTAACATCAATGCGACTCGGTGCGACACACGATCACTAGGACGTTTGAACGTTGATTCGATACGCCACACTCTACTTGTTGGGCGCAGTTCATTGCATATACATCTAAAAGGTTTTATATGCAACTAAATTGCGCTTCGCGGCTAACCTTCTTAAGTTCCAAATCAGGTGAGAAGGAGTAAAAAGGAAGTTCACCGATTGGTATTGCACGCAATTTCTCAGGTTGGCTCAGGCACCTACAATGTTTTACGAGTTGGCGCTCAAAGATGAAAATATTCGGATTTCACGGCTTTCCACCTTGAAAGCTTTAGGTCGTATGGGAGTCGGAATATGCAAGAACTTGCCGAAGAAGTCGCTCTGGATAAGACGCTAACTTCTCGGTAGGTTATCTTACCACCAACGACCACAACGGTTCGCTTTTCAATCCTACACGTTCAGCCCCAATCTGTCCCAAATCAAACACGACAAGCGGCATGTCACTGTATTAGGCTTGGCCCTATGAGAAATGCAATAACACCCAAAACTCTAGGTGCATTGAAGTCGGACAAAAGTAGGCGGTACGAAATCATTGATACTAAAACTGAGGGATTGCGCACCCGGCAGGTAATACTGTCCTGCCAGGCACAAAGGAATAGAAGGATTTCAATTCAACGCAGCAATTCCGAGAGGCACGCCAAACTCTAAACACCAGACATAGATTTCGTTGAAATCGTCGACGTTTACCGTTGGGGGTACGACGAAAACCTGAAGGCCGTCAGATTTTTCAAGCTTCCCAAGATCGGTCGCAACCTCGAAAGCGCCGTCCTTGCCAAAGCCAACATGCGGATCGGGTGCGCCGTCCAAAGAAAAATCTGTATCAAGAACGACAAGTGCGCCCCCGTCAGCAGTCTTTAGAATTGTTACTCCGCCTGTTGTGACGTGATTACTTGCACCCGTGAACATTCCAGTGGTTGGTGAAATTTCAGCGCTGGCGCCTAAGGGGGCAAACAAGAAAATTGCCGACAGTGCAACAGCTGTAGTTCGTGCGAGGATGTTTTTCATTTCAAGTTCCTTTTAAAATTTTTGTCGAGCTTCAGCAACTCCATTTGCTTGGCTTCGCGGTGTGGATAACGTTAGGAACCATATAGTTCCAAACACAAAGCTGTGAATTGTTGACCTTTTGGTTCCGAACTATAAGAATGCGCTTGATACGGAGCAAAAAAAATGGCGAGACCTCGCGAATTTGATATTGACGCGGCAATCGACGACGCGATGGATGTCTTCTGGATACATGGCTTTGAGGGAACGTCGTTACCAGATCTTTTATCAGGTATGGGGTTGACCCGCGGGAGTCTTTACAAAGCGTTCAAGGACAAGAAGTCACTTTTCATGCTCGTGTTGGAGCGTTATGAAAAGAAGTTAGTTGAGGATGCGGTAGTGCTCTTAACAGACTCAAAAATTGTAAACGGCTGGGACCGTGTTACGATGCTTTTTGATATCATCTTGAGAGCCGTGAAAATTAACGACCGTAGAGGATGTCTACTCTGTTCCGCTGCTGCGGGTCCTGCTTCGTACGATCCCGAAATTGCCAAGGTCGTCAAACGAGGGCTCGAAAAAATGCGTGCAGCCTTTGAAGTCGCGCTTGATGCATCCCTTTCACATGTAACATCGAGCGTTGACGCACGTCGAGGCTTAGCAAACGTGCTGAAAACCCAATATGTCGGCCTGCGTATACTTGCGCGCTCTCAAATGCCCGTTGTCGCGTTGGAACAAAGCGTAGCATCGGTTCAATATTTGGTAAACGAAACAGATTTGCGAAGTAAACGGGTTTAGGAGAAAAGTCGCATTTTAAGTCTAGTAAGAACGCAATAACTATGATCATCAATAGAAAAACACCCAAGCCGCGAAGCGCAAATTCAGGATTTGACAAGAGGAACATACTGTCGTCTCCGCCCGGCAACAAAACGCTCCCAACCCCTTCAGGATGCCGACAACAACGCACATAAGACTTCTCCTCATGTCCGGAGTATGCAGTCGAAAACGGCATTTCAGGGCGGAGCTAGTGATTGCCCAGAAAAACAGGGAAACTACCGTTACTTCACTAAGCTATTGCTAAAATACACTTCCCAAATTCAAGCTGATATCTAGCCACCGAAGCTGCGAAAATTTGGGGTGCCATTTAAAGGAGCCCCAAGCTAAGGGCTTCATTCGAACTGACTATTGCGATTGATGGGTATGGTTCCGAATAGCAGCATTTGGTATGATCTGCATACTGGTAAGAAGCAGCCTTGTGTCCGGTCTGTTTACGCGGTTTTCGACCGCTGGCCTAGATGGGGTTCGCGAACCAAGTTCCTTTCTGTTTTGTGGGCAGTGACGCCCAGGATATTAGATGGGTTGTTTTGGTTTTGTGACTGATTTGTGCACCAATATTTTGTAGGTCTTGCTGTTTTTTGTTCCTCAATTTTTTCGGGCTGTTCTCGGCGTGTAAGGCTCGTTTTTGTCAAAACTGCCAAGACGATCCAAGCTGTTTTGTTCGCCATTGCAACAGACGCTACACAGGCGGGTTTGCGTTCAAACTGCGCCGCCAACCATTTGCTTGCTCTTTCCGGATGGAAGCGCTGCTGCCTGACAAGCGACGTCACTCCCACCACGAGCAACTGGCGCACGTATTGGTTACCCGCAGAAGATACAGATTGGATTTACACACGGGGCTATCCTGTACTTCAGAGAGACTGAATTGGTTCGGAGTTCAAGACGGACCAAGATGCGCCGGGGCAGCAGCCTTGGTAAATTGAGCATTCCATTACTGCCATCATTCCTGATATGGTTGATGCAATACGGTTTGGCCGAAGAACAAAAGCGGCTCTTTGAGTTTAAGGTCCACCGGAAATTCATTCAAACTTCCGGCACCGGTTTTCAAATGTTCACGCCTTAGAAGGATTAAATTCATGTTTCGACTGTTTACCTATGTAATCTTGATGTTTTCAGCCAGTTTCGCAAACGCGGGAAACTTTGAGGTGACGGCCAGGAACATGCTGCCCAACGAACATCTTACGCAGCTTGTAATTGCTCCAACAACCAAAGATCGTTTCTTTTTTAGGTCTGATGGTCGACTGACAGCCGCTGCCCGAGTATTTGCGATTGAAGGTAACCCGGATCAGCTTGCGCGTAGGATTGGTCGTAAAGCCGTTATTGGCGACGGGACAGCAACGATTGACGGCTTCCCGGGACAGACGCTTCCACTTGGTGCAGCTGTCTTTACAATGCAAACCCGAGCAAACAGACTAAGAATAATGGCGATGATCGGACCTGAGATAGAGCCTGACAGCTTCGTAATAGGTGTTGCAGATCTTTCAGAAGGCGCGGAGGTCGTAGTTCCTCTCGCCCGATACGACCTCGGTGTGAACGAGGGCACGAACACTCGTGTACTGGTTAGTCGGGGTGACATCGTCGTCACCTTCCGCAGACTAGATTGAAAGAATGCTGCCCCGGCCATGTTGGGGTTTACCGGCGCGCTAGGGGAAAGCACCTCTCGATTTTTCTACAATTCGCGACGCGGACAGGCGGGTGAAGACCCCACCCGCCTAGGAACGTGCCTCGTTCTGGGGACTCCTTTGAGCGCCGAGAACAAAGAAAACAGTTAGCATCGTAGTGTGCGCCGATTGTGTCCTCAATCTGCGGTCGACTATTCCGCCGTTCCTACTGCGTCATTCTTACTGGGTATTTGATGCTTTAGGTTTTTCTTCCATTGAGGCGCAGGTTTCTGACCCACTGGTTCGCGATTTACAAAAAAGTTCGATAAGTGGGTCTAGTTTTGAGTTTCAAAATTGAGAAAATAAAAAGGCTCAGGTTGGCCAAGCCTTAACCGGTGCGTCACCAGCTGTCAGGCACCTCGTCTGATGCCAGGCATTTCCATGTACCAAAATTACGAAAATGCTTAGCGTAAGATAGCTTGATTTTGGTATACTCAACCTATGATTACTCGTGAAAAGCTACTTGACCGCGCACAAAATGGTGTCCGAGAAAACAAGACATTGGATTTTAAATCGGAATTCAACCTTGCCCAAAGGGGTGACTGGTGTGAGATCATCAAAGACATAGTTGCTTTTGCCAACTCGGGTGGCGGTGTGCTTGTGATTGGACTGAACGATAGTGGGTAACCGTCGAGAACTGATGTTGCCCCAGTGCTGGCGATTGACCCAGCTGACGTGACAAACCGCATCGCAAGATACACTGGACACCAATTTTCGGATTTTGAAATCCACGGTTTACAACGTGAAGAACATCCTATTGCGGCGATCATTGTTTTTGGAGCGAACACACCAATGGTTTTTGAATTGCCTGGAACGTATGAAGTCGAGCCTGGACGTCAAAAAACTGCGTTCTCGAAGGGTACGGTTTACTTTCGCCATGGAGCGAAGAGTGAACCAGGTACGATGAATGATCTAAGGCAGTGGCGAGACCGTGAGTTGGAAAAAACTAGAGAAAGCTGGCTCGGTGGAATCAGGCAGGTTGTTGAGGCGCCGTCTGGTCACACAATTCAGATTGTCAGGGAAGCTGATGCAGACGGGGGAATCATAAATGCTAGGATTGGTAACGATCCCGGTGCGGCAGCTTTTCGGCCAAATAACGCTGAAGAACTTTGGCCATACCGCCAAACTCAATTGATCGATCGAGTCCTCAGGGAACTACCTGACGGCACTAGGTTTAATGGGCATGATATCTTGTGCATTAGAACTCAGCACAACATCCAGCCTGAAAACAGGCCGGAATTGGTATTCAAGCCTCACGAAAACGCATCTCCCCAATACAGCGAGGAGTTTGCGGAATGGATAGTTGATCAACAAACCGGCAACCAAAATTTCTTTACTCAGACTAGGCAGCAATATCGTGATACTCACTAATTTCTCGCGATTACGCCATATCCCTTAATTCATCAGCACGCTGAACTTTCAGATTCTTCTTCCACTGAGGCGTAGGTTTCTGACCCACTGGTTTGTGATCTTTGCAAAAAAGTTCGATAAGTGGGTCGATATGGTTCACATTCGCAAAATTTGCTACTTGGCAGGGGTAGACAAGAACCACCGCTCTGTTGAGCGATGGTTTCGGTTCGAGAACAAAGCGCAGAACTGCACGAAAGTGAACGTTATTCTGTACAGCCTTGAGGAGAATCGAACTCATGGTACGATACACCCGTACTATATTAGGTGAACTACAGATATGGCTTGGAATGACGAACTAGAGGCGGGATCATCAGCGCACGGCATCGCAGGTTCTGAACATGACCGGATGCGGGTTATAGCGGGTCCTGGTACGCAAGATGACACCAGATGAGTTATCTGAATCCTTAAAAGTTACTCAGTCAATCATTGAAGGGTATCTTGCCAGAAAAAATTAGGCTGACTCTGGCAAACCTTTACCATAACTCTGATGCTTTAGATTTTTCTTCCATTGAGGCTCAGGTTTCTGACCCACTGGTTTGCGCGATTTGCAAAAAAGTTCGATAAGTGGGTCGATATGGTTCACATTCGCAAAATTTGCCATTTGGTGGCAGTAGACAAAAAGACCGCCTATTTTGAGCGGTCTTTTTGTGAGTAAATTGGGAAAATTGCATCAAAAATGGCAAACAACCCAAGGGAAATCGAACTTTCTTCCTTTGCCCTGATACTCCCACTTAGAGAACGTAAATGTGATGTTTTGCAGAGCGTTCAACTAAAGGTATAGTGATATGACAATACGAAACAACTTTTAGAGAAAAATATGAAAAGTAAACTATTTCCAAAAGGATCAGAATGGCGGATATGGGATTTGCATGTTCATAGCCCAGCCTCAGACGGCGTGAACGGTGGGTTTGATGATTTCGTTATTCAATTAGGTAACTCGAAGTGCGATGTCATTGGTATCAATGATTACTTCTCAGTCGCGGGTTACAAGATTGTTCAAGCTTATCTGGATGGCTCGCAATCACCGGAAATTACTAGTGACGCATTTCTGGACGGCCTCGAAAAGTTACGAAAAAAAAAGCTGATTCCTGTGGTCGAGTGCAGGATGGCAAACATTGTCCAAAGCCGTCACGGTGGTACACCACGGATAAATTTCCACATAATTTTTGATGACAATTTACCAGTTGAAGAAATTGAATCATTCGTCAAATCGATGGAGTTGAGTGACAACACTAGAATCGGAAGCCGCTATGGCGATCGCAAGTTTTTGTTGGCTGATGTTCAGGTGGATTTTAACAAAACCGTAAACGAATTGCGAAATAACCCCACGTTGAAGGACAGCCATCTGATCTGGATCCCCTACGATGAATATGGTGGTATCGATGAGATTGACCCTGTTTCTAGCCCAATGTTCAAACAGGAGCTCGTGAAGAAGGCTGATATTCTGGGATCATCAAACAAGAAGCAGTCCGACTTCTTTTTGTGGAAAGATAAAAAGTATTCTGAAGAACAATACCTGAAATGGTTTAAGCGTAAAAAACCTTGCGTTAAGGGTAGCGATTCACATTCACTGAAGGATCCGATCGGAAATTTGAAAGACGAAAATTCCGTTCCCACAGACAAGTTTTGTTGGATCAAAGCGGATCCAACGTTCCAAGGACTCAAACAAATCGTTCATGAGCCTCAGAAACGTGTGTTCATAGGTGAATTGCCAACGAAACTCGAACATTTTGAAAGTCGAAGATCGAATTATTTAGCTAGTATTGAAGTTCAGAGAGTTGACGGCAAAGCTTCAAATGACTGGTTCGACGTGAACCTAGAAATCAACCACGATATGGTAGCAGTGATTGGCAACAAGGGTAACGGGAAGAGTGCCCTTTTGGACATTATCGCCTTAGCCGGAAATGCTAGGAATTCTGGATATTTTTCATTTCTTAGTAAAGGAAAATTCCGTGAAAAAGGAGGGCGGCTAGCAGAACAATTTGAGGTGCGAGCGACTTGGGCGGACGGAACAAAAACGACTAAAAATCTAAATGATGATCCAGATCCACTTAAGCCAGAGAAAATCCGGTACTTACCGCAATCATATTTGGAAAAGATCTGCACTGAGACGTCACCAGGGATAAAGAGTCTTTTCCAAACTGAGATAAAGAATGTAATTTTTTCTCATATTGAACGGCACGACAGGTTGGAAAAAGAATCACTTGATGACCTTATCGATTATCATGATGAAGAGATCCAAGATCGGATTTCGAGGATCAAAGCGGAGATCCGAAAACTCAATTTTGACATTGTAAAACTGGAGGAGCGGGCGGCGCCGATTACCCTGAGGAAGTTAGAGTTAGAGCTCGTCGAAAAAAAGGAGCACCTGAGAGTTTTTGATGAAAAACAAAAATTGGTACCGGCCGTTCCGGCACCTCCAGAAGAAAAGTCTGGATCTGAGCTATCGGAACTCCGCAAGTCTATTGAAGATAAGAAAGGACGCCTAGAGGTTCTTGATCGAGAAATTGAAATTGCGCACGCTAAGAAGCTTGAATTGGCACAAAAGCAGGCCCGGCTCGGGAAGATTCTGGAAAAGTTGAAAAGTCTTGATGAAACCGTAGAATCATCAATTTCTGAGATAGTAAACGAACTAGCGCTATTCGAAATCGACGTAAAAAAAGTAATCTCATACTCGGTAGATACGACTGGCATAACTACTTTGAATCAATTGCTTTCTGCCGAGCTCGTGGTCGTTAACGATCAACTTAACCCTGCAATTGCTACAGGTTGGTTGTTTGAAAAGAGTAAATTGAACAAAGAAGTTGCAGCGCTACAAAAAGCGTTGGATGAACCTTCCAAAAGATACCAAACCTACCAGGGGGTGCTCAAGGCAGCCGGAAAAAGGCGAATTGAACTTATTGGTGATGAGACGACGTTGGGGACTATCGAGTACATATCCCACCAAATCAAAAACCATAAAGGCCTTCCTTCGAAAATCGAAAATCTAAAATTAAAAAGGACACAACTGACAGAAAAGATTCATTCTGAATTGTTAAATATTCAAGAGATTCACAAGAGACTGTTTTCTCCATTGTCGCGCCTTATTGGTGAACATCCAATAATTAAGGAGCAAATGAAGTTAAGTTTTCATACGAGCATCAACGCCGCTCAATTGGTCGAGAATTTGTTTGAGGAGTATATTCGTCAGGACGTTGTTGGCACGTTTCAGGGCAAGGAAGATGGCATGGGTCGGCTTGAGGAAGCCCTGGACAATTCAGATCTGCAGGACATGCACTCGGTTACCAAACTAGCCAGACAACTAGAAGATCAACTGCTCAAAGACCATCGTCAAGCGTCTCCAAAAACGATCGACGTAGAAAAGCAATTTCGAAAGGGCAAAGGACGAAAAGAAATCTACGATTATCTTTGGTCGCTTGAGTATCTGAATCCAGAATTCTCATTGCAAATGGATGGGAAAGATCTCAGTCAACTTTCACCTGGAGAAAGAGGTTTACTTCTGTTGGTATTCTTCCTGCTTTTGGACAAAGGCGAGATTCCAATAGTGATAGATCAACCTGAGGAAAATTTGGATAATCAAACTGTTTTCAGTCTACTTGCCCCTGCAATTCAAGAAGTCAAAACTCGTCGTCAGGTGATAATGGTAACGCATAGCCCAAACATAGCAGTTGTGTGCGACGCTGAACAAATAATTTTGTCTGAAATTGATCGAACTCACGGAAACAAGGTCAAATATGAGTCCGGCTCAATTGAGTCCTATAGTCTGAACCAGGCGGCGCTGGATGTCTTGGAAGGTACGTTGCCCTCTTTCAAAAACCGAGGTGAAAAGTATTACGCAAAGTAGTCTGCGAAGGTGTTTTTTCCTGGTAATGCATCTGACCCATGAAGTACTCATCAATAATCGGAATTTCTGGCATGTTCATGTGACAATAATTTTGTTTTTGCATTGGATTTCGGAAAATTCTTACTCCACGACTCTGGGTCGACCACCCACGGCCACGAGTTATCCTTCTGCATCCTCAGATACATACACTTCATAAGCTCTAGGTGCTGCTGCACATGAAAATCTGGATCTTCTTCCATTTTTGAATCCTATCAAGAATCCTGAAAGAGTCAGCGTTGCGAGTCTTGGACTCTGTGGTGTGAGGAGTCTTTGGTTAACCCATTTGCACTCTATGCGTATGGGGTGGTCTGGTTTTGGAGTCAGAATTTGAGAATATAAAAAGGCCGGATGAATCTAGCCTTTCTAGATTTCTTCCGACCATGCAATATGAAATGCTACTTCATTTATACGGGGTGAACTCCCTCAGGGAGAAGTTCCCACCAAGACCCAATCTTGTACCAACGAGGCACAAACTTTTTTACATTACGGTCATATATTTCGATCAGCATATATTTCTCACGCATCTCATTCTCCTCGGTTGATAGATTCAAAAAGTTAAATCCAAATTCCCAAGGACAACGTCTGCTGTTAGTAAACCAAATCATGCCGCATCTGGCAAATCGACATCTGGATTTTGATGCTTTAGGTTTTTCTTCCATTGAGGCTCAGGTTTATGACCCACTGGTTTGCGAGATTTGCAAAAAAGTTCGATAAGTGGGTCGATATGGTTCACATTCGCAAAATTTGCCATTCGGTGGCAGTAGTCAAGAAAACCGTTCAATCGAACGGTTTTCTTATGCATTCGTTAGGGACAAATGGGCCTATTCCACACCAATCCAATTTTCGAAGCATCAGACAGTAATCCATAAACCTTGAATTTTTAACATATTTCAGTGTACGGTTTCGCTGCCTTGGCTGTGTATCACTGCGAGAGCAGATCGGCCGGGTATTGCTGAAACTACTAAAGGAGGCTGAGATGGGCTTTATTGTTCAATTTTGCTTCCACCTGGTGGTCGTAATATGCGCAGATATTGTGCTACATTATGGCTGGCTCATGGTGGGAGCTTCTCACATCACTACATAGGTAACTCATATCTAGGTTTCCTATGTGCCCGGGCCATTCGTGGCTCGGGCAATTTAGTTTCCAAAAAATAAAAAGGCCTCGGGGTGGTATCAACACACCCGAGGCCAAATCTCTGAGCCAATGCCGCCCGTCAAGGGCAATCCCAACATCAATTCAACTTGAAAGTTAGAACCTGGCTCATCGATCAAAGCTGAAACGTTCCAAAGGAACATCACCAAACCAATCTAGACCCACAGAGCACTTGAATCAAGCGTCTCGGTGTATTGGTCAGATCAAGTTTTGCTGACACTACATTTGGTGCTCCAATGAATCCAACCTTACCACATGTGCCGCAGCTCGCAAGCTGTTGCATGTCGTATTTGATGAAAAATCTCTCCGACCAGCTTTGATGTAATACTATGAAAGTTAAATTTTGTGCGGTTTTACAAATGTTGGTAACCTACTGCCGTCATTTTGACGATTTTCATTCAAGGTAATTGATGCTCATATTGAGTTAAAGGCTTTCGGAAAATCAGATTGTTTCTCAAAAAATAACTCAAACAGGCTCTTGGTTCTCTTCAAATAATAAAAGTTGGATCTGTGTGCCGATGCGGGTCACATTGTCTAGACCAGTTCATTCGCATGAAACGCGTATGGGTGGGGCTTGTTTTGGGTTTCAAAATTGAAATAATAAAAAGGCTCAATGTTTGCCCGAGCCGTAGCCGGTGCGTCACCAGCCGGCATACGTAGCATCGCAATGACGTCCGATGTATCATAGTCATATGAGCAACCCAGTCAGATTTTGTGTAACAACGACGGAACGTCTTCGCGCAGCGTCGTGGCGGTTATGGACCCAACCGTCCCAGTGGGGTGAAGAAGTCTACTTGGCCTGTCGTGAACTTGGCGGCACAATACATACAAGTTTTCATGCTTCAGGTAAATGGCATACAACATTTTCCGCAGAGGCGGCGGCAAAGCTACCGCTGGATCCTTCTTCAAACTCGAGGCGGCGGCGAATAGAGGAATGGCCACGGCCTTCTGAAGTGAAACCGGGTATCATCCTCGCCTACAAAATACTGACACCATGGTCTTCCGCCACTTCGCCACTTTCTAAAGGCATGAAGAACGCTGTTCAGATTCCGAACGCTACAATCGGTAAGGCAAACGAGACAATGATCCTGATGGTCAAACCAAGTCTGAATTTGGATGTACAAAATGCTGATATAATAGCTGAGCTATCGCTTGCAGATGCTGGTCGTCTGGTAGTCATCAATCACGAAATAGCGATGCCTAAAATAAATATCCCCAAAAAACCTGCAGTAAATTTTTTTCGAGGAAAGACTAAGTCAGACCTTGAGGGTGGTAGCCTTCGAGCGCTTGTCTTTTCTGATGATCATAACGGTCATCGCATGATAATTGACGGCGTAGTTCAATACAAAGGCAATGAAGAAAAACACTAGACAGTGTCATTCAAACGGCCATCGGTCGGATGTTGATACTTTAGGTTCTTTTTCCATTGCGGTTCAGTTTTTGGACCCGCTGGTTTGCGAGATTTGCAAAAAAGTTCGATAAGTGGGTCGATATGGTTCACCAAAGGGGACAGTTCGGAAAATTCTTGGCTTTGAAGCCAAGAATGTGGCTTTAGACAGGGCTCTTTTCCGACCACTGTCCGGTTCGAGAAGCAATTCTTAACCAAAGATCGTTTTTCCGCTGGTTCCGCTGAAATATGAAGCCTGGAAAGGTTTTTCATCAGTTCGATGAAGATTTCCATCTGTTCGATTGAAAGATGGTTTCGGTCTGCGTCCTTCCGATTTTCTTCTAGCTGCGCTAGCTCTAATGCGAGCGTTCTCTTGCGATCATTGAAATCTGCTTTTCCGATTGTGCCATCAATGAGCAAATCAGTCAGTCGGCTCAGCCGCTCACGCGTATGATCAAGGCGCAATTCGATCGATCGAATGTGTGTTTCTCTCTGGTTGCTCTCGATCCATGCCAGCCAGTCGTTCCGCAATTTTTCTGCCTGAGCTTCGCACAATTCTAACAATCCCAAAGCGGCTTGGACTGCTTGATCAATTGCGTCTTCGCGGACAGTTTTGGTGGCGCACTCAGGTTTCTGGCATCGGTAATACACCCAGCCTTTTTGACGTTCTGGCGACATTGGGCCATCGCAAAGACCGCATCGAAACAGACCACGGTATTGATGATTGTGTCGGGTCACTTTCTTACCGGCTTTTCCAGCTTTGATATCTTGAACGCGCTGAAATGTTTTCATTTCAACCAATGGCTTATGAACGCCCTGGAACGTTGCACCAGTACGTTTGATCACGATAAGGCCGGTGTAGAACGGGTTTGCGAGAATGGTTTCGATACCATGCTGACTAAGTGGCTTGCCTGCATGGTTGCGCAGCCCACGACGTTCAGCCTCATTCATCAGTGACCTAATAGAGAAACGTCCACTGGCGTATAGTTGAATGGTATCGTGAACGAGTGGCCCTTTGACTGGGCAAATCGTTTTTGGCTGCCCACGTCCATTGTCCAAATACCCAATCGGTGCACGGAACGGATACAGCCCCTGCTTCAGTCGTCCATTAAGCCCTTTGATACATTCTTCGCGCAGATTGCGGATGTAGTCGGCAGCAATTACGGCCTGAATATCAGCGGTCAGACGCCCTCCACGCGAGTTGAAGTCCAAACTTTCGGTGGCGATGTAGACGTCGACTCCCGCATCAGGCAATTCCGATACGATCGCCCAGTCCCTAA
Source organism: Pseudohalocynthiibacter sp. F2068 (assembly GCF_023015645.1). Classification (NCBI taxonomy): domain Bacteria; kingdom Pseudomonadati; phylum Pseudomonadota; class Alphaproteobacteria; order Rhodobacterales; family Paracoccaceae; genus Pseudohalocynthiibacter; species Pseudohalocynthiibacter sp. F2068. The sequence continues at coordinate 139,801 of NZ_JALKAK010000010.1, read as the reverse complement.
GGTTCCTCGCAGACCTGTCAATTTTATGCATGATCAGACCGGACGCGGCACCGTGCTTAAGCTGCTTCAGCATCGCGTTAAAAATCGGCCTCCCGCTTTTAGCAGCGGTTTCCTTTTCCTCGAACCATTTGGTGACGGTAAGGTTGTTTTGACTCGCAAAAGCCTCGATTGCATCTTTTTGAGCCTCGAGTGACACTCCTTCACCTTGTTTCTGGGTGGATACTCGAATGTATCCAAAGCACGGTTTCATATGTCGTTTTGTTTGTCGCCTGACTCTACCAAATCCTCAGATTTTTGCGAATCCTTGCCGTCTTTCCAGGGCCAGGATCCGTCGGCGAGCATGCGCAAATAGATACGTTTGCAAAGCTCAAGATGCTGTTGAAGATGATCGTCTTTGTTCATGAGGATCAGGTTACCGGAACCAGGAGAAGATAAAAGACAGCCGCATTTTCAATTCCCGCGTGTTGGTGGCGGAAACCCGGTCATTGTGAAGGGTTTTGTCTGTTCACCCTCAACCATAAGTCGGACAAAGGCCCGGTGATTTGGCTGAGTGATCAGGTCTCTGGGATCTAAGTTTCCAAGCTGTTTTGCTAAGATCGGCGCATCACTGGCCCCGACACGAAAGCTGATCAAACTACCCGCGTTCCCCATGATTGAGGCAAAGACGGAAGCGCCGGCCTGCTGGGTATGTTGCTGGCAGAGGACAATCCCAAGCTTGTATTTACGGGTTTCTGAGAGCAGATCCGCGATCGTCTCGGTGGTAAACGAATGAAACTCATCGACGTAAAGCATGAACGGGCGACGATCAGGTTCAGGGATGGAGTGACGCGTGAACGCCGCGTGCGTGATACTTGAGACCAGCAAGCCGCCCAGGACATTGGCCACGTCTGCGCCAAGCTGGCCCTTGGACAGGTTCACAATCAGTATTTTTCCTTCATCCATGATCTGACGAAACCTGAGTGGCGTTTCAGGCTCACAGATTGCTTTGCGCACAATCGGGTGCGCCAGAAACGCGCCAAGCTTGTTGGCGATTGGAGCCAGCCCATCGGCGGCGTTTTTGTAGTTCATCGCGGGCAGCTCTTTGGTCCAGAACTGCAGGACCTGCGGGTCAGAAACATGGGATATGACGTCTTTGCGAAACTCCCGCTCGAGATAGAGTCGGAGAATGTCGCGCAGATCGGTCTGAGGCAGCTCGAGAAGCGCCAGAATGGCATATCGCAATAGGTGTTCCATCCGCACCCCCCAGGCGTCGGTCCATTGCTTTTTGAGCGTTTCGATGAGGCCAGACGTGATCAGTGGACGCAAAGCCGGGCTGGTTCTGGTCAGCGGATTGTATCCAAGCGGGCTGCTCGCATCGGCAACGTCCCAGTAGATATGATTTTCTTCTAATGAGCCTGACAACGATTTGGCGAGATCACCGTGAGGATCAATGAGACAAAACCCGGTAAGACGCTTTGCATCCTGCAGTGCCATATTGAGAAGAAGTGTGGATTTCCCAGTTCCGGTTTGGCCAATAACATAAAGATGTGAGAACCGGTCAGTCTGATGAATGCCAAAGGGAAAATCCCCATAGCGGTAATGTGCCATACCAAGCCTGGTGATTGGGTTGTAGAAATCTGCCATCCCAGACAGTTTGCCCGAAGGCATAGTGTGGAAATACACCACCCAAAACGGGTTCTGCACGATTTGCAAAATTTGCGAGTTGGGTGGTCTTTTCGAATTTCGCATGTGCGTCAGAATACGTGCAGATCAGTTCTTTTCTCTCCTTGCCAGCGGTGCGCCTGAACTCCTTCGGGCCCACCTCAAGCAAGGAGAGAGACATGCCAAAAGATATTGATGTATGCGATCTGGTCGGTGCTTATCCGGTCTGCGGTCTTTGTGGAGCGCGCAATGTTGTGCGTGATGCCTGGGCTGAATGGAGCATGGCATCCGGGGACTGGGTGTTAAAGACGGTGTTTGACGATTTTGCCTGCGACAAATGCGGCGAAGTCAATGAACCGGTCTGGAAGGTCGACAAGGACTTCCGGAAAAAGCGTATTTGTCGGCTGAATGACGCTCTGAGGCAGGGTCAGGCCACAAATGCGACGGTTGTGGTGACTGCGGGTCTTAAAGCCATGGGGGACGCTTTTCTGGCGCGTACAAGCCAGTCTGTGCGGGACTATCAAAGCTTTACCGAAGACAATGACCCACACGGCGAGCATGACTTTGGTGCGATCACGGTGGAAGATCAAAAGATCTTCTGGAAGATTGATTACTTTGATCTGAAGCTCGAGATGCATTCACCCGATGCGGCAAATCCAGTCCTAACGCATCGCGTGTTAACGATCATGTTGGCCAGTGAATATTGATGGCACGTAAGAAACGTTTCCTGAGTGTTGCTGACAAAGAAGAGGCGTTTCGGATCGCAACCCGGGCACTGCCAAAATGGTATGCGAGAGAGATCACGCTCGGTATGCGCGATGATGAGCTCGCCAACGCCTTGGAACGGGTTCTTGGTATCTTTGGCGAAAGTTGCGGTCCGGGGCGGCTCGATGTGGCGCACCAGGCTTCCGGCCTGAAGATCTGGGCGGGCTGGCATATCGTGAACCATCACCAGGAACGTCCGATCTTTCAGGGGTGCGAGACCCTGGCGATGGCGCGCTACATTTACGGGATCGCGGACCCGGACGATACCCAGATACCGCTTCTGTAACAAAGGCCCGCCCCAAAAATGGGGCGGGCTGTTTTGTAGTCGATGGGTGTCGCACTCTCTGCGAATGCGGGGGTCTGGTTTTGGTTTGTGAATTCGACGACAATGACACTCTCTGGATTTGAAAACGGGTTTTGCCACTTCGGGGCTCGGGTCGGGAGATGCGAAACGGGCTTTGCCCTTTCGCGCGTCAATGTATCTCGCGGCTCCGGCCTCGGTGGCAAAGGCAAAACCCGTTTTCATCAAATGCGACCGAGGGGTGGTATTGTAGATTGAGAGCGGGAGTTATTATTGGCCATTATTCAGTAACCAAACAATGCTATGTTTGAAGAGTTCATTTTAGACCTGAAGGTCGCCCGCAAAAAGTCGGGCCTCACTCAGGAAGATTGCGGTCACCTGATTGGTGGCTCAAACCACAAGATCAGCCAGTTGGAACGCGGGGAACGCCCCCCGACGATCCAGGAGATCTGTGCGCTTTCACTTATATACGGGCGCAACTTTGAAAGTCTTTTTGGCGAGATGTTTACTGAGGTGCGCAAAGATTTGGCAGAGAACCTCGAAACTTTGCCGGATCCGGTTGCAGAACGTCCTGGAGGGTTTAACCGAGCCAGTACGCTTAAAGCCCTTGAACGGAGATTACAGGAAGAATCCCATCCGCGGTATGCCGGGTGAGGGTGGGCGGGTTCTGTCGGTCGCTGTGCGCACAGGGCGCATGGCCTGTGTGGTTATTGATGACGGCAACCTGATCATTTGGGATGCGTCACGCAAAGCGGTTAAGACAGAAGCGCAAGCCGCCAGAAAACTGCGGCGCTGGATCTGTGAGTTCAGACCAGATGTTCTCGTGACAGAAAACCCTGACAGCGCGGGACAAAAACGCGGGGCGCAACTTAGGATCCTGAAGACATTAGGGACTGTCGCGGAAGATCAACCCATCCTCAACATGATGGTGCGACGGCAAAAGCATTTTAAGAATGCCTATCTCGAAGCTGAAGACCTCGGGCAACAGTTTCCGGATATTAAGCATCTGGTACCCAAAAAACCGCCGATCTGGAAAAGTGAACCTTACAATCTGGCGTGTTTTGAAGCCCTGGCCTTGGCGCGGGATGCAGGCTTGCTGGAGCCTTTAGGGGGCGATGAGTTGGAGTAGGTCGCCATTAGGAGACGAGCTACCTGTCGCCAAATAGCTTTCCTAGTTCAGCAAATTGGAACGGATCAATACCCCCATAGAACACCCCCAACCTCTATGGGGATCACGTATGGGGATACATCCCTGAACGCTTGAGAGCATAGCAGAACAGGAAACCCGCTTTCTTAGCCATGACTTCATCCACTTTCGTGGATGATATGCGCGGTGTCTCCACACCGCTCGTCTTCCTCAGTCAACTGCTGCAAAGCAAAGCCAATACAAAGAAACTGTTCCTTTCCTGATTACGCCCGTCTAGGCTTTGAGTAACAATAAGAATCCATTTGAGAACGATGCAGTTTGAATAAGGAATGGTGGAGGAAAACTCTGCCTATTTTTGACTGGGGGATTTTTAAAATGGACTATGTTTTTGGACGTATCGTTCTTGCTTTTCTTGGACTTGTCAGCGCCAGCCTTTTAGTCGTCGGTGTGATCATTGCGATCTCGGCCGCAGGGGGCGCGGGTTATTCTCTGCGACAGAGCTACGGTGTGGCGATTCCTGCGTCCATTCTCGCGGCTATTCCAGGTATGATCATCGCATTGGTCGGGCTGGTACTGTTGGCCATGGTGGATCACTACATGGCAACGCTTGATAGTGCGACAGCCACAAAGAAAATGCTTCGGGTCGCGGAAGATCAGCTAAAAGTATCGCGGCAAGCACTAAAGATCGGCGTCCTTTCTGTCCCTGGTTATGCTGAGATGGCACCCGACGAGCAAGGAAGGTTACTTGGAAATGGCAAGACGAGTCGAAACGGTTTCTTTGGTCTTTTTACCAAGAGCGGACGAGGATCTCGCACATCTACCGCTGCTTCATCTCAAAGTGACAGGGGTAAGAACAGCCGAGAAAAATTGAATGGGACTGTAGCTTCCGATTCGGCGATTGGTCAAAAGGATGAAGCCACTTCAGGGTTTCGTCAGGTCGATCGGTCCGAGCCGATCCTATCCAATCCTAAGCAACCCGAGACCGTACCACTGGAACGACGGGCCGATAATAGTGGCGATGTTTGAAGGTCTGGCGCATGGGGTTCCTTGGTACGGTGTTCGTCGGATTTGGGTTCATCTTTCTCATTTGCGGCCTCTTTGCTTTCTGGTTTCCACCGGTTGCATTTATATTCTTCGTTCCGGGGACCGCCTTTGTGATGATAGGCCAACTCTTGCGCCGGAAAGCTCGTCAGATCCGTTTACGCCGAGAGATGGGGGATCGATGGTAAGGGGCCGGGCTTACATATGAGGATCAAAATTACCCACAATGACGTAACTGTCGGTGGCCTTTTTAGGCGCACCATGCATGAAGTTTGTGTACGTGTGGACTTCACGCATGAGGAAAAACAAATCATTCGCCAGCGTGATCTCATGGAAACCAAGATCATGGATCGCCGACCAGCGAATGCGCGTGATGATGACCCGGATGACTGGTTTGAACTGCGGCTAAAACACCTGGTTCGACGTAAGACTGACCGGTTCAAATGCGCGACACCTTCTGAAGCCAAAATATATGAAGAAACGCTCATCGATGCGCTGCGGATGGTGAAACTCTGGCTCGGTGACAATGCTGACCCGGCTGAGGGACGGATTATCGAGCTATGATGGATCGTGACCCGTTCTACGCAATTGGCGAGATCATCATATACTTGATGCTCCTTAGTTTGATTTTGTCTCTGGCTTTTCTTATGACGCCCCTCTTTCTAATCGCGGTTCCAGTTTGGGCGGGATATCGATTGCTGCGGCACAGTCCACTCTTGGCGGAAATTTCCGCCCGACGCGAAACTATGGCGCTTTACCGCCACGCGAGACGCGGGCGTGATCGTTTGAGCGACGCAGAGATAGAAACTGCGCTGGCATCCAGCTTTCCTCCGGATGTTCCGGAAAGTTTGCGCATCCAGCTTATCGAGGTTGGGAAAGCGATCTTTGCTGATGAAGGGCTCAGTCCGGAGATCCCGCGACCACCAGCACTTCACAATACGGTGGAAGCCGCGCGCTACAGGGACCAGTTGGCGCGAATTGGCCAGGCGCGCGGCGATCGGAACATGTCGTTGACGGCACTTAAAATCATCTCCCAAGCACTGGCTCCGATCGCCAATGCGGTACCGCCGATTGAAGGCGATGTGTTGGTTGGGGTGACTCAATTCACACACCCGCTCGGCCAGGCAATCCAGAATGTTATTGCGCCGTTTTTCCAGGACAACGACTACACGCTCTTCAAAGGCTTGAAGGAACGGCTTGGTGCAAACCTGACTGCCACGCATCGTACCAGCCCAGTATACCCGGTCGACTTTAAGGGCGACGATGTAGTTGAGACCTATCTCCGGGGAACTTATCTCAAGGAGATTTTCAAGCTCAAAACGCCCTTCGCCATCCCCGAGGAAAGGAGGTTCGAACACACCCACATCGTGGCGGGTTCCGGCCATGGTAAAACCCAGACATTGCAATACTTCATTGCGAAAGACCTGGAAGATGTGGCGCGGGGCGACAAATCCGTCGTGGTGATTGATAGCCAGGGCGATCTCATCAATACGATCCTCAAGGCAAAAACCCTGCCACCTGAGCAGATTGTACTGATTGACCCAGAGGATATTGCCTACCCCGTCAGCCTCAACCTGTTCTCGGTCGGCCAGGACCGGCTCAACAGCTACAATGATCTCGAGCGTGAGCGTCTGACCAATTCGATTATTGAGCTTTATGACTTTGTGCTGGGCTCGCTTTTGTCTGCAGGCATGACCGCCAAACAAAGTGTGGTGTTTCGCTATGTGACACGGTTGATGTTCCACATTCCTGACGCCACCATTCATACGCTGCGCGAACTGATGGAGGCCGGTGGCACCGACAAGTACCGCGATCACATCGCCAAACTGGACGGCACGCCGCGGCGGTTCTTTGAGACCGAGTTTGACAGCAAAGAGTTCACCAACACCAAAACGCAAGTGCTGCGTCGCCTGTACGGGGTCTTGGAAAACCAGACGTTTGAGAGGATGTTCACCAACCCGCAATCGAAGTTCGACATGTTTACCGAACTCAATGCCGGCAAGCTCATTCTGGTCAACACCTCAAAGTCGCTGTTGAAGGAACAGGGCACCGAGATCTTCGGACGGTTCTTTATCGCGCTGATTGCCCAGGCTGCTCAGGAACGCGCCACGCTACCAGCCCGCGATCGTCTTCCAGCCATGGTTTATATCGATGAAGCCCAAGATTACTTTGACCAGAACATCGGCATCATTCTGAGCCAGGCGCGCAAATTCCGCGTTGGGATGATTATGGCACATCAGTATCTGGGCCAGCTCAGCAACGGCCTGCAAGAGGCCTTTGAGGCCAACACCTCAATCAAACTGGCCGGAGGTGTTTCGGCGCGGGACGCACGTGCTTTGGCCGGGCAAATGTCAGCGGATGCTGATCTCATTCAACGCCAGCCGAAAGGTACATTTGCAACCTTCGTGCGCGGCCTCACGGAACGCGCTGTCCCAATCAGCTTTCCCTTCTTTGTGATGGAAGAGCTTCCCCGTGCCACAAAAGAAGAAATTGCGGCGATAAAGGCACACAGCCGTTCGGCCTATGCAGAACCATGGCAACGCAAGGTAGAAGATAGCGACACATCAAGCGATGGTCCGCCAAAACCTCCTGAGAAAAACGACCCGGAAGACCCGACAAATCCTTCGCCGGAGCTTTAGATCCAGCTAACCTGACGCCTATGCGACAGGCACAAAAACAAACAGACAGGTTGGGTCGTGCGACCTTCCATCATATCCCGCCGCAAGAGGGCGTGCGGCCTACGCTGCGTGAACTGCGTTGGCTCAAGCACATAGAGCGTCACGGCCCGCAAAACTCTGCATATCTCTTCGAGCTGACCAGAGACACGCATCGCTGCAGGGACACGGCTCTCAGACAAATGCAAAAGCTGCGGGCAGGCGGAGTCCTGAGACTTCCACATCAGCAACGTGCAACAGAGTTCGCGGAGTTCAATCCATACATCTATGACCTGACAAAAAAAGCGCAGGACCATCTTTTTGATCTCGGAATATCAGAGCCCACGATTCGCCCCACCGGACACTGGGGTCATGGGTACATGACGTCGTGCGTCACAAGCTCCATCGATATCGCGGCCGCACGCGAAGGTGTGCGTTATATCCCTGCACATGACATCCTCGCAATCAAGGACGCCTCGCTGGCCATCCCAATTGGCGGACAAAAACTTATCCCGGATCAGCTCTTTGCCCTTGATTATGGTAGCAGCTACCGCGTCTTTGCGCTCGAGGTTGATCGCGGGACAGAACCGAAGACGTCCACAGTTGCGCGTAAGAGCTATGCGTCTTCAATTGAGATGTATCGGCTTTTGATTGAACGGCAGATTTACAAATCCCACTACGGGCTCAAGGCAAGCTTGCTGGTGCTTTGGGTGTTCACCAACAGAACAAACGAGGCTCGGTTTTTGGAAATGATGCGCGCACAAGGTGGTGGTGCGAAAGCATTTGTCCTGACTCAGGTAATTCAAGGCACACAAGAACCACGGATGCCATCGAAAGTTTGGACCAATCTATATCATGAACCCTGGACGAGAGTCTCCTATGGTGAGGTTTTGCTCACAAATGATTAAAAAATGGGTGACCAGAAATGTGCACATCTGGTCACCCGGCTCCTATTCAGGAGTGTCGGTCAGGTCGTCTCGGCGCTCCAGCCGGTGCTGAAGCCAGTCCAGAACTTCATCCTCTACCCATCCCACTCTGTTTGGACCAAGCTGTACCCGCTTGGGGAATTGACCGGCCTTTTCCAGACGTGCGACATGTTGCGGTGAATAAAGAACCAACTCCTTCAGCTGGGGTTTTGAAAGTATCCTCATCACGATATCTCCATCTCTGAAGAGCATCGCGATGCCCAAGGTTACGACAATACCCAGGCGGGATCAGGCTAGCAGCAGAAATGCTTCGTGGCGAGGGAAACAGAAAACTTCATAGCCAAAGGATAATTTTAACCGAGGAAACGTTGTCGCTTGGTCTAGGTGACAGGCAATTTGGCGATTAGGACACGGTGCTAGCCAAAATTGTTCATTGTACGCTTTTATCTTCGGCAAGCTTGTTTTTAGTTCGAGCAATCATGCAATTGATCGGATGTTTCGACTAGTATAGTTCGTGGCTAGCCGTGAATCGTTAGATGTATGCAGAAAAAAGAGACTAAAAAGAGACTAAGATATTTTTGTAAATCATAAGTGATTGAAATTAAACAAAGGCCCCGTAGCTCAGCAGGATAGAGCGACCGCCTCCTAAGCGGTAGGCCAGTGGTTCGAATCCACTCGGGGTCACCATAAATTTGTTAATATTCTTTTAGGAAAAGACGGGCTTAGTCCGAGATATCCCTGCTAACGTGCAGTCGGAATGCCAGATTATCGTCGCGCTTATCCGGTGCCACTGATGGAGCTGACCATTCAAGTATCTTGCTTGCATCAGTGATAACTGTTTCAAACCAGTTCAGAGCTTCGGCTGTGGTGCAGTTTTTGCGGCAATAGTTGTTTATCCATGGTGCGATATTGTAGGCGATGACTTCGTCTTTTTCATAGGCGTGTGCCAGAAAAATCGCTTTTACAAAGGTGTGGACAGCAAACTCTTTTGGTTCAGCACACAGGGTAAGACAGTCTACCTCAATCGCAGATTCAACCAATTTTACCTGATCAGAAAATTCTACCTCACCAGGCTTAAGCTGATCTGACTTCGGGTTTGTAATACCCGTTACATATGTTGTCGTTGTGTCCGACCGATTGCCAACCATAATTTTCCTCATTCGCCGAATCGTTTCATTCGCACAACCATCACGTGATTGTTTGCGTTAACGCAATAGGATGAATTAAGGTTTTGGTAAAGGTTTTACATGATGTTGCGGAGTTCCCACAGCAAGATTTATGTTAGAGGTCAAATATTTGCGTTCGATGGGTGTTTCTTTTTCTCATTTAGTGAATCCAAATATTTTCTCAAACTTTCCCGTTATGGCTGAATATGGGCTGTTGATAACATCTCTTCAAATTGGAAGGTAAATATTTCATGGTTATCCGGTGTTTGCTTGGAGTAGTTTGTTTTTATAGTAAACGCCCTCGTTGAAACTATAAAAAGGAAGTTCGATGCCCACTAGCGAGAGAGCAGAGAAAGCCTCTGAGATAGCAACTGCGGCAGGTGCGTTGGCGCTACGATACTTTAGACAACTCGAAAGTCTGACTGTCGAAGAAAAAGGGCATCAGGATTTCGTCAGCCAGGCAGACCGCGATGTCGAAACTTTTGTGCGCGATGAGCTAAGCAAAATGTTTCCCGAAGACTCTATCGTCGGCGAAGAACACGCCCCGACAATTGGAAGTTCTGGTTTCACCTGGGTTATTGATCCGATCGATGGCACAGCCAACTTTGTGAACGGCATTCCCATATGGACGGTCGTTTTGGCAGGTGTTCGCAGTGGCCAGACAGAACTAGGGGTTATCTATGATCCCTGCTATGACGAAACATATTCTGCAGTCGCGGGTCAGGGCGCTTCACTTAACGGTCGAAAGTTGCAAATGGCGACCGACAAAAGGCTTTCTGACGGGTCAATTGGCGTTGGGTATTCCAACCGAACCAGCCCTGATGTGACCTGCAAACTCATCAGATCACTGCTTGATGAAGGCAGCGTTTTTCAGCGGAACGCATCAGGTGCGTTATCGCTGGCCTATGTCGCGGCAGGGCGCTTGCTGGGATATTCCGAGGAACATATGAATGCCTGGGACTGTTTGGCTGGCCAGTTACTGATTTCTGAGGCAGGCGGGTGCGTCGAAGAGCAGAATGCCGATCATATGATCGCCACAGGTGGCCGCGTAATAGTTGGCGGAAAAGGAGTCTTCAAGCATCTGGTGCGTATTTCTGAAGCCGCATTTGACGGATAAGGGCCCCGGCTTGGGCTTAAACCATTTTAATCACGTCTTTTTCGATCGCCAGCATGTACCCACGTCGCGCAATGTTTTTGACTAACAGATCGCTTACCATTTGATTTCCCAATGTATCACGAAGACGTTTGATCCGGGTGGCACCTGCCGCTTCATCACAGTCAAACGCTGATTTTCCCGTGATCACCGATTCAATCTCGGCGCCTGACAAAACCTCGTCATCCATCCGCGCCTCTGCCAGCACAGACAGGGTCTCAAGCGCGGCTTCGGTCAGTTTGAATTCCATATTGTTCAGATAAACCGTGTTTTCCTCGCGGCTGATCAACAGGGAAGAAACCTGAATACCAGCACGCTCGATCTCTGACATACGACGGTTGAGCGTGAGTATGGTGACCAGAAACACCAATGCCGCGATAAGCAACGAGGTGGCGAAAACCAACAGAACGAAAATGATCGTCCGGTAAGACGCAAGCGTATCGGAAAAGGCGGTTCCAGACTGCGCCAGTATCTCCAGCAGCTTGATCTCAGCCGTGGACGTCAGGTCATCATTTTCAATAAAGATCTGCTCAACGCGGCTGTCAAAGGCATTTGCGTCAGGCAGGTTGAGAAACAGCAGAACCGCAGCAACCAACAAAATCGTAACAATCGCCACAAGCCCGATCACGACTGTACGGTTGCCGTGTAATCTGCCAGCAGCTAACTTTGTTTGCGTTTCAATCACGGATATTCCCTTTTGCCCTTCCGGCACCGCAGCTCAGATTTCCCGGAAACTGCGCCCCCAACCTTAAGACATGTAATACTTCGTTTTCGCCAATCCAATTATCAATAACGAAGATAGAATGGCCCTGCACTGGCTCTGCGTTCTGCCAGCCCGCTTTCGTCAAAGACCGAAACAACATTCAGCAACTTCCAGCCGTCAGCCCGTAACCGCGCTGCGATCTGTCCCCGCGCAGCGGCCACGGTGCAGGCACTGTCCGGCAATTCAATCACCCCATAATGCAGACGAAGCGGATTGTCCTGCTTGGCCTTGTAGTCGGCGTAGCAGGCTGCGCTGGCGGGCGAGGCGCTGAGAAGCGCAAGGATCAGGAAAAGTTTTTTCATCATGAGGGCGAGAATGGCGAACGCGGCGCTGATATTCAATAACAACTACGCTGCCACTGGGTAACGCGGTGCAGGTTATCCGATAACATGGTGGTGTCATTGTCTATCAGACGCCCCCTGCTGCAAATTTGGTTCATCGAAATTGGCACGCCCGACGACGCTGGGTGCAAAAAAAGGATGGACCAATGACCAAGAGTTTTATTGCAGCAATACTTGCTGCTTCGCTCGCCATAACAGGTGTAACCGCAACCCAGGCCAAAGCTGACGGCTCTGACATTGCCAAAGTCCTGCTTGGTCTCGCAATCGTTGGCGGTATTGCGGCCGCTGTTGATAACAACAATGATCGCCGGGCGGCACAGCACGCGCCGGCAACGCGCGACAGATACGGTGATCGGTACTACAACGACGGAGGGATCCACCAGCGCAACTACCGGCCGCAAAATCGCCGTCGTGCGGTTTTGCCAGCGCAATGTCTGCGCACCTTTCAAACCTATAACGGCCCACGTGACGCTTTCGGCGCGCGTTGTCTGAACCGCAATGCCGGAAACATTCGGCTGCCGAACCGTTGTGCCCGTCAGTTGAATACCCCGCGTGGTACCCGCCATGTTTACTCGGCACGCTGTCTCGACCGCCAGGGGTATCGCGTTTCTACCCGCCGGCACGGCCTTGGGCGCGGTCGCGATCATGAATGATCTTTAAGGTCGAGCAGAGGCGCAATGTGTCCCTAGCCCAGTTGCGCCGACAAGGCGGAGGTCCCCAGCCTCCGCCTTTTTTTCTTGCAGAGGACCGGCTTAAAGGGTTGATGTTTGCCTATGGCAAAATCCATTCCTGACTACACCTTTGAAGAAGCGGCCCTGCTACGTGGCGCAACCCGCATTGCGGGCGTCGACGAAGTCGGGCGCGGCCCACTTGCCGGACCTGTGACCGCTGCTGCAGTTGTTCTTGATGCCAACAATGTTCCCAGCGGGCTGAATGACTCTAAAGTTCTTACAGCGAAACGCCGTGAAACGCTTTATGAGGAACTTCTTAAAGTAGCGGATGTCAGCGTATCCCATGCAAGTGTGGAAGAGATTGACGAGATTAATATTCTTCGTGCTTCGCATCTGGCAATGGAGCGGGCCATTGCCGGATTGCAGACACCACCGGACCATTTGTTGATTGATGGCAATATGCTTCCGCGCGGTGTGACCATTTCTGCCGAAACAATTGTCAAAGGCGATGCTCGATCCGTGTCGATTTCAGCGGCTTCAATTGTGGCAAAAATTGTGCGTGATCGGCTGATGTGGGATTTAGCGCAACAGTTTCCCGGATATGGATGGGAAACAAACGCCGGATATCCGAGTCCGGCACACAAAGAAGCCCTGCGAAATCTGGGTGTGACCCCACACCATAGACGTTCTTTTAAACCAGTGCACAATATCTTGTATCAAGACAAAACAGTAAGTAACTGATTCAAAAAAGAATTTGACGCCGAATCATCAATGAATCATCTTTGTCCTAAATAAACGAAGCGCAAATGACGCTCGGGCAAAGAGGCGGAAATGACGGTAAAAACAAATACAAAAGGGGCAAGCAAGCTCCCTCTGAATCAAATTCTTGATGGTGATTGCATAGAGATCATGAACTCTCTGCCCGAAGGATCTATTGATCTGATCTTTGCTGATCCACCTTACAATTTACAGCTCAAAGGTGACCTGCACCGCCCCGACAATTCCAAGGTAGATGCTGTGGATGATGAATGGGACCAGTTTTCCTCATTTGCTGTCTATGACAAGTTTACCAATGGCTGGTTAAAGGCTGCACGCAGATTGCTGAAGCCTCACGGTGCGATCTGGGTCATCGGCTCATATCACAACATCTTTCGGGTTGGGGCCGCGATGCAAAACGCCGGTTACTGGATTTTGAATGATGTGGTCTGGCGCAAGTCAAACCCGATGCCCAACTTCCGGGGCAAGCGGTTCACAAACGCGCATGAGACAATGATCTGGGCCTCAAAAGAAGAAGCCAGCAAATACACCTTTAACTACGAAGCGCTGAAATCGCTGAACGAAGGCGTGCAGATGCGTAGTGACTGGGTCTTGCCGATTTGCACCGGACATGAACGCCTGAAGAATGAGGAGGGCGAGAAAGCCCATCCAACACAAAAACCCGAAAGCCTTCTCCACCGTGTTCTGGTTGGGTCAACCAACCCCGGTGATGTGGTGCTGGACCCGTTTTTTGGAACTGGCACAACCGGGGCAGTGGCGAAGAAACTAGGCCGTGAATTCATCGGGATCGAACGCGAAGAGGCCTACCGCAAGGTCGCTGAAAAACGTCTTTCCAAAGTGCGCAAATTTGACCGTGAATCGCTTCAGGTCAGCACGTCTAAACGCGCTGAACCACGCGTTCCCTTTGGCCAACTTGTAGAACGCGGCATGCTTACACCAGGGGATGAACTTTACAGTATGAACAACCGCCACAAGGCCAAGGTGCGCGCCGATGGCACGCTGATTGGTGACGATGTTAAGGGCTCTATCCATCAGGTAGGTGCCGCACTTGAAGGCGCCCCAAGCTGTAATGGCTGGACATACTGGTGCTTCAAGCGTGACGGGCAGCGTGTTCCGATTGACCTGCTGCGCCAACAGATCCGCGCTGAAATGGCGGATCGGCCAAACTGAAACTAACCAAGAAATTACCGCCGGTGCCTGTGGCCTGACACAGTGCATTAACTTGCCTCGCCGTTTTTCGGCGGGGCTTTTTTATCTGACGTCTCCCGTAGTGGAGTTGCGAATCAAAGAAAAGAACAGTGAGCAGACGCTGGAGTCGACAATGCTTCACGTTCTTTTGCACATTGAAGCAGTAATTCATGCAGTTACTCGACAACCGCGAAATGACGCGCTAGCATCTTTGGCACCGTGTTCAGAGGTCGGGCTAAGACATTGAAAATTATCAGGCGAATATCCTGTGTGCTTTCGCTGCTGGTGATAACTATTCTCGCCGGTTGCGCAACAACGTCTCCGGCTGGTCCGCCACCGCCGAACCAGCAAGAGATTCTGGAACTTGCGCAGGTCATTCGTGCGCTTGGCGACGATGTTGATCCCGAAGAGGCAGATCGTGCGGCCCACATTGCTTACGAGTATCCGCTTCAGCTGGCGCAAGAATATCAGATCACTGACTCGGCACTTATACATAATATGAAGGTCAATAATGGCACGCGTCCGCGCGGGCTCTGCTGGCATTGGGCCCAGGATATGGAGACCCGGCTAAAGCAAGAGAACTTTCAAACGCTCGATTTGCATCGGGCCATCGCGAATTCCAACATGCTGCTTCGGATTGATCACAGCACTGTAATCGTCAGCAGCCGTGGGGATACGATGTATGAGGGGCTGGTGCTTGACCCCTGGCGATACAGCGGCGAGCTTCACTGGACGCCACCGCGTGAAGATTCGAGCTACGCCTGGCGCCCGCGTGAGGAAGTGCTGGCTGAAAAGCGGGAACGCATGGTGGCGCAAAACAGGTCTACAAATTCAATTAGCGTGTCTACCGGGCAAGCGGGTAACTGAGCTTTCGGTACTACGCCTAACACTCCAGCAGTTTCAAATTTCCGCAGATTCAGATGAACAGGCTGCGCTTTAGCGAAATGTCAGAATGACATACCGCTCTTAGGCCTGCCCAGATTTCATTTCGGCGATCCGCTCAAGCGCTTCTTTGCGCGTGTTGCGGATATTGGGGCGGCTGTCCTGACCTTCGCTACGCATGCGGATCAGTTCTTCAGTCCCTGAACCAGGCGCAAAGCGTACTGTGCCCAAAGAACCATCTGCGTTAAGATTCTTGCCGCGTTGGGCGTAGCTGACCCAAGCTTCCGGGTAGATATTTGTGCTTTCGTAGTTGACGAGGAAATACCATTTTTGGCCAGTTTCTTTGATCGCTTCTTCCAGAAAGTCATAGAACGCGTTCACGTCACCGGAATGCGCAAAAGTGAGGTTCGAAAAATCCGCTTCCATAATCTGATCATCAAACAAAAACCGAACACGTTCAGCAATCTGGTCCAGCGTGAGTGACAGATCATAAACGATCTTACGGCGACGTTTCGATGGCATCTCTGCAATCCGGGCGAGCGCGGCGTCACGATTGGAAAAGAGGTTCGGGTCAAAGCGTTCTGTTTTTGCGTCGCGCTCAATCTGACGTTTGGTTTCGTCGCTTGCGTCAAACCGCACGGATCCTTGCGAATGGGCGAGGTTCAATGCCTTGCCGCGCTTTGCGTAAACAAGCCACGCACTTGGGTCGATCCGCATACCGGACAGGTTGACCAGGAAGAACCATTTGTCCTCTCCGGTTTCTGCGATCCGAGCTTCGAGCCGATCATAGAAATGGTTTACATCCGGAGATGTCACAAACGCATAATTTGAAAAATCCGCTTCCATGATTTCGAGGTCATCAAGGAACTGTATACGGTCGTCTATGGAAATTGTTGCTTGGGTCATAAAATTCATCTCGCTACTGGGTCAGTGACGCTAAACACTGATGTGCCCGGCCACGTGCCGCATACACTACCGACTGCGATGTATACAAATGTATACTAACTATTTGCGAGCAAATGTCGCAGCCTTCCTTGGCCTTAAAGATAAGGACTTCTAAAAGATATTGTGGGTGTGCCGCTTAGTCAAATGTACCGGCCAATCACCGCCTAAAGGTGAAAGAGCCCATAGCTGAAGGCGCTAAATCTGTGGATTGAAATGACATGACGGCCCTTCTGTCGCTACCTCGGCATTGGATTGCTCGCGGTTTTGTAGGCCGACCAATCGGTGATCTCCGGATAATACATCGAACGCCACCTTCGCACGCGCGGGTTCATCATGCGCCGCCAGAGCGGTGGTACCATCGCGACTGCAGTCATTACCGGATAGCCATAGGGCAACTGTGGTGCCTCTGCTTCAGAATAGTTTTGCAGCAACGGAAAACGCCGGTTCGGTTTGTAGTGGTGGTCTGAATGGCGCTGCAGGTTTATCAGCAACCAGTTTGTTGTTTTATGCGCTGCGTTCCAGCTGTGGCGTGGTTTGACATGTTCATACTTTCCGTCGCCAAGATGTTTGCGGGTTAGACCATAGTGCTCAACGTAGTTCGTCAGCTCTAAGAACCAGACAGCGACGGATGCCTGATAGATGAACAGTGCCAGCCCGCCCCAACCGCCGATCAGATAGGCCAGAACAAGCATTGCCGCCTGCAATGTCCCGTAGCGAAAAAACGGGTTTGATCTGTCAAAGGCACCTTTGCCCTTACGCGCCAGCATCGCCTTTTCTGCATTCCATGCAGAGCGCAGACATTGGCGCAGCACACGCAGGAAAAACTTGTGAAATCCTTCGTTGTAACGCGCTGTTACCGGGTCTCGCGGTGTTGCGACATAGCTGTGATGCACCTGCAGATGCTCGCTGCGAAAATGGCTGTAGAGAACCATCGCAAGCAAAAGATCCCCCAACCAGCGTTCCAGATTGTTTTTCTGGTGCATCAGTTCGTGGCTGTAGGTTATGCCGATACCGCCTGACAGCATCCCAACACCGTAAAAAAGAACAATCTTTTCCCAGAGTGCCAGATGATCGGTGTGCGTCACCCACCAGATTGTCCCAAAAACCACGCAAAGCTGAATCGGAAACCAGAGCAACGTAATCAGCCGATACCAAAACAAATCGGCCTCATCAGTCTCTACGTCGGGGTTTTCCAGATTGAGACCGGTGAGTTTGTCGAGAATACTGAACAGGCACAAACCATAGAACGGCTGAAGGATAAGCGCCCAACCGCCAAAAACTGCCCCCAGATAGGTCAGCGGAACCATCCCAAGCGAAAGCCAGAACGGCAACGCATTTTGCAGCTTAGCAACCTGTGCAGCAGGGATCATCGCAGGCGTCCTTTTGATTTTGGTGAAATCATAACGCGTCTTCGCGGGGATACTCAATCTTCCTGCAAAAAACCTTGCGTCAGATCAAAGGCCTTTCGCATAACTGTCGGCAGGTCGGACGGTCGAAACTTATCAAGCGGCAGGAAATTTCCTGAAATTGGTCTGCAATCCTGTGAAACATCGGCATAGCGCAAAGCAAGCCGAAGATGGAAATGTGTGAAGGTGTGACGCACTTCCGCTGGTACGGTTTGCCAGTTCGCGGCAATTGGGGGGGCTTCGGTTGCAACATCTCCCCAATCCGAGCCGGGCCAGCCAAGCATTCCGCCGAGCAAGCCTTTATCCGGGCGGCGTTCCAGCAGCCACGCACCGTCATACCGCTTCGCAAGGAAAGCAACGCCATACCGTATGGGTTTCGGGTTTTTAGGTGTTTTCTTTGGCAGCTCTGCCTGAATACCTTTGGCACGCGCAACGCAGTCCGTTGACCATGGGCAAATACCGCAAGCGGGTGATTTCGGGGTGCAGATCGTGGCTCCAAGGTCCATGACCGCCTGAGCGTAGTCACCGGGCCTAGTTTCGGGTGTCAAAGCCTGTGCGAGCTTTGTGAGTTCTGGCTTCGCAGCGGGCAGGGGCGTCTCAATCGCATGTAACCGCGCCATCACTCTTTCAACGTTGCCGTCAACAACTGTCTCCGGCAGGTCAAACGCGATAGAGGCTATCGCGGCCGCCGTATAGGGGCCAATTCCCGGCAAAGTCAGCAGTGCATCATAAGTATCCGGAAACGTTCCGCCATGCTGTTCCACGACTGCACGCGCGCATTTCAACAGGTTGCGCGCCCGGGCGTAGTAACCTAGTCCGGCCCATTCCCCCATAACATCCCCGTCCTCGGCGGCCGCCAATGAGCGGACATTCGGCCAACGCGTTGTGAAACGGTGAAAGTAGTCGCGCACTGCTGCCACAGTTGTTTGTTGCAGCATGACTTCGGACAGCCAAATGCGATAGGGGTCGGGGACCTGTCCGGCTTTGCGGTCTGCCGGGGCAATACGCCAGGGCATTTCACGGGCAAACCTGTCATACCAGTCTAATATTTCCTGCCTAAGCTGACTATCACGCAAGTTTTATATCTCCTGTGGCGCTATTGCGCTGGCAGTTGCGCCGCATGAGTCTAAGATAGCGCGCAATTACGGGATGAAAAGATGGCACGTACATCAGCGCAATACCCAAAACATCCGCGCAGAGGCAAAGGCTTTGCGCAGACCTCGAGCCTGTTGCAAACCCGTATACGCAAAGCCAGTGAATCTCGCGGGTTCGCGGTAACCCGGCTGTTGACGCATTGGGAAGAAATTATCGGTGCCGAAATCGCTGCGACTGCGTATCCGGTTAAGGTCGGATATGGGCGTGACGGCTTTGGCGCGACGCTGACCATCCTGACAAACGGGGCCAATGCACCAATTGTTGAAATGCAGAAAGAGCGTATTCGTGAAAAGGTAAATGCCTGTTACGGATACTCCGCCATTTCGCGAATCCGTGTCACGCAAACGGCGCCTACCGGATTTGCAGAAGGTCAGATGTCTTTTAAACCCGCACCCAAAAATACCACTCCAGAACCTGACCCGGCAGTACGAAACGCAGCCCAAGAGGTTGCAAAACCCGTTCAGGATGATGATTTACGTTCTGCCCTTGCAGCACTGGGTGAAAAAATCTTATCTCGTAACAAACTTTAGAAGAGGTCCCCCTCATGCAACGCAGACTTTTCCTCGGAGGCACAGCACTCGCGCTGATCGCAGGTGGCGCCTATTTCTATAACAACCAATCCCAGACAACTGGCCCGAGCCTTGGCAGTGTCAGTGCGCAGGAAGCCAGCAACATCGATACATCTGGTATCGTCGAGATGGCGATGGGTGATGAAAATGCACCAATCACGATGATCGAATATGCGTCCTTCACCTGCCCTCATTGTGCAAACTTCCACAAGAATACGTTTCCACAGCTAAAAGCGGATTACATCGACACGGGTAAGGTAAGGTTCATCTACCGCGAAGTTTACTTTGACCGCTTTGGCCTTTGGGCCGGGATGCTGGCGCGTTGTGGTGGTGAAATGCGCTATTTTGGCATTTCCGACATGCTTTATCACCGGCAACGTGAGTGGCTTGAAGGTGGTGAGCCGGAAACCATCGTCAACAACCTGCGTACCATTGGCCGTGCTGCCGGCATGTCGGACGATCAGATGAACGCATGTCTGAATGACGGTGACACCGCTCAGGCGATGGTGGCTCTTTACCAAAAGAACGCGGCAGCGGATGACATTAATTCCACCCCTTCCTTTGTCATCGACGGCACCAAATACAACAATATGGGCTATGATGAGTTCCGCGCCATTCTCGACGAGAAGCTGGCTGGCTGATGACAGCTCCTCTTACGGGCCTGAAGGTCGTTGAACTGGCGCGTATTCTTGCGGGCCCTTGGGCTGGCCAAACGCTCGCGGATCTCGGGGCTGACGTTATCAAGGTTGAAAGCCCCTCGGGTGACGACACCCGCCAGTGGGGACCGCCGTTCTTAGAACGTGATGATGATCGCTCTGCGAGCTACTTTCACAGTTGCAACCGTGGCAAACGGTCCATTGCCGTTAATTTTCGAACCACTGAAGGGCAGGAAACCGTGCGGGCGTTGGTCGCTGACGCAGATATCCTGATCGAAAATTTCAAATTCGGCGGTCTCGAAAAATACGGGCTGGACTACAAAAGCCTGAGCGAACTGAACCCAAGGCTTATTTACTGTTCGATCACCGGGTTCGGTCAAACCGGCCCCTACGCGCATCGCGCAGGATACGACTACATCATTCAGGGCATGTCGGGTCTTATGTCGATCACAGGTGCACCAGACGGCCAGCCGCAAAAGGTTGGGGTTGCGGTAACGGATATCTTCACCGGCGTATATGCGACCACTGCAATTCTTGCTGCTGTGCATCAACGCAGTATCACCGGCAAGGGCCAGCAAATCGACATGGCGCTGCTGGATGTTGCCGTATCCGTCACCGCCAATCAGGCAATGAACTATCTGACCACGGGCAAAGCACCCGAGCGGATAGGGAATATGCATCAGAACCTCGTACCCTATCAGGTATTTGATTGTGCGGATGGCTATATCATCATCGCAACGGGGAACGACGCACAGTACCAGCGGCTTTGCCTCTTGCTTGGTCTGCCCGATTTGGCGGAAGCACCAGAGTTTCTGACCAATGCGGATCGGATCAAAAACCGGGAAAAGCTGACCGAACTGTTAACAGCGGTGACAGTCACCTTCAGTAAGGCCGACTTGCTGGCCGTTTGTGAGAGTAAGGGCGTTCCTGCAGGACCGATTAATGATCTGGAAGAGGTGTTTGCTGACCCGCAAGTGAAAGCACGCGAAATGCAGCAAACGCTTGATGGGGTTCCTACGGTTCGGGCACCCTTCGTTTTCTCTGAGGCGGAGCTGACGATGGAACGCCCCTCGCCGAAACTGGACGAACACGGGGGTGAAATAAGGGCAGAGCTTAGCCAGAAGTAACCCGCTTCAATGCGGCATCAAAACTGCTCCAGTCTGAAATCTCAAGCCGTACCGGAACTGTCAGTACTTTCAGCCGAAAATCACGGGGCAGGCGCACCGCGTCCTTTTCTGTTGTGACCAGTTGTGCATTGCGCAACTTCGCTTCGGTCTCAAGGCGTTTCATCAGGGCAGGTGTCAGGGGTTGATGGTCGCTCAGCGCTTCGGCCCGTACAACGTCTGCTCCTTCTGCGCGCAGGGTTGCAAAAAACTTCTCCGGATGCCCAATACCTGCAAAGGCAAGCACACACATCTCACCCCATTCTATTCCGGTTTGAAGCGGTTTAAGCACGCCCTTGAGATGCGGAAGGGGAATGCGTTCTGCCCAAAGGTCTGCGAATTTATCCTGAGCTTTGTCGTCTCCGATCGACAACAACAAATCACCACGCTCTAGTCCAACGTCCACTGGTTCGCGCAAAGGCCCCGCAGGTAAAACCCGTCCATTGCCAAACCCGTGCAGCGCATCAACAACGATGATCGAAAGATCCTTAATCAAGCTGGGGTTCTGAAACCCATCATCCAATACGATGATATCTGCACCTGCAGCAATGGCCGCCTCAGCGCCCGCCGCCCGGTCCTTAGCCACCCAGGTTGGAGCAAACGCTGCAAGCAATAGGGGCTCATCGCCAACCATGCTCGCAGTATGCGCGGTCTCGCTCACATGAACCGGCCCAGATAGGCTTCCACCGTGCCCGCGAGACACGATATGTGGCACGAAACCCTGTTCCTTAAGCCGCATGACAATAGCAATTGCTGTGGGTGTCTTGCCGGTTCCGCCCGCATTCAGATTACCAATGCAGATCACGGGCACCGGCAGGCGTAGCCCGCTCCCACGCGCCAGTCTTCGCGCGGTTCCAACGCTGTAGAGCGCGCTGAGCGGGGCCAGAAGCCGCGCGCGCCAATCAGGTTGATCGGGAGGTGTGAACCAAAAGCGTGGTGCCTGCATCAGCCCGCCCTCGGTGTGTCGAGCACATCTGTCAGAAGCTCGATAATGCGCCCGGTCACGAGGGACCCGCCAGAGGACACGGCCCAAGCGTTATGCGCCATGATTGCCGCCTTATCAGGGGCTAATAGGGTCTCAACTGCGGTTGCCAGGGTTGTTTTGTCTTCAACAAACTCTGTAGCTCCGGCTTCGCCAAGACGCGCGTAGCTATCTGCAAAGGGACCTAGTTCGGGACCGTGTAGTATGGCAGAACCCAACGCAGCAGGATCATAGGGGCTGGCACCGCCAGGTTTGGTGTTTGGTTCAAGCGTGCCACCCATGAATGTTGTCGGGGCCAACCGATACCACAGGCCCATTTCACCCTCTGTGTCTGCGACATAAACTTGCGTGTTCTCATCCGGGTCTTCCCCACCAGACCTCAAACAGGTGTTAAGACCCGCCGCCTCAAAGTCCTGCGCCAGTGTCGACCCGCGCTCCGGGCGCTCAGGCACGACGATAAGTAAAAGCCTGTGGGCGCGCCGCATCGCAGTTTTATGGGCGGCAATAACAATCGCCTCTTCATTTTCCGAGCAACACGCGGCCAGCCAGATCGGCCGTGTCAGCAATAACGCTGCAAGACGCGCACGCTCGACTTCGTTGCACGCAAGCGCAACAGTGCCTTCCTGCATTGGACCAATAATTTCTATCTTGTCAGTCTCAATTCCCTGACGTTTCAACCAATCAGCAGTTTCTTCATCGCGGGCTAAAATCGCCTCGAACTTCTGATAAAGACTTTTGTCGAGCCTCAAAAGCTGATGAAAAAGTGAAGGTTTCGCCGCTGGCATGTTTGCGTCCGCTAAAATCAAAGGGATTTTTCTGGCTGCGATTTCGCACAAGATCAGCGGATGGCTTGGGTTTTCTGTCCAGACCACGGCATCGGGTTTCCAGTGTTCAAGATAAGGACGGATAAATTGCGGTGCTTGTAACGGCAAAAAAAGATGAAAGCACTGTTCAGGAAGGTGTTGTTTCAAAAAATCATCTAAATCTGCAGACTCTGAGGTCAGAAGAAACCAAAGTTCATCACCATCTTCACGGATGCGAGATATGGTTTCGAAAAAGGCGTCCACCTGCGTTTTGGTTTTAACGTGACACCAGATCAGAGGGGCGTCAGGGCGCCGCTCTTTGGGGGTTCCCAGTCTTTCGTGGATGCGGGTTGCATCTTTCTGGTGCTCCAGTCGCCGACGCTGAAGCACACCATACTGGTGCGCCAGAACATAATAGAGCATCAGACCAAAAGACTGTGCCACTGCTTGATCCGCTTAGTTGCCAAGCTCTTCGGTCGACGAAGCTTCTGTTTCTTCGTCGCGAAGGCGGTGAATATGGGCAATGAAATACCGCATGTGGGCATTGTCCACTGTGCGTTGGGCTTCACTCTTCCAGGAATTGTAAGCGGAGGCATAGTCTGGATACATGCCAACGATGTGAATATCCTCGACGCTTTTAAATGCGTTCTTTGTCGGGTCGACAAGCTCGCCACCAAAAACGAGGTGAAGACGTTGGGTCATATGGTCCTCCGAAAGGTATTAAAACGTTGCCCGTACCCTAGTGGATTGATGACACAGGGGAAAGAGGCGAAGCTTGATCTCATCAAGGCTTCTGTGCGGGCAAACTGTATAGTGACGAGAACAGGTGCCGCGAGAGGTTCCTAGTTTACCGGAACAGAGGCGGGTTTTTCGGCAAAATCCCAACTCCGGATGTAACAGGTTCAGCCAAAAAGTAATCCTGGGCTGCCCCAGGTTCGTTTTGAAAAAACACTTGATCAGATTCCTGTTCTTGGCGACGCTTTACACGCTACTGCGCGATTTGGCAGATTAAGATCGTTGTTTTTAGGTAATTAAGTATTGGAGCGTTCGATGAGTGACCGCAAGAAAAGCGAAGACAAGAAAAGCCCGACCCCCGGTGGTTACGTTAAATCAGGGTCAAAAGGGGAAAAGGGCGGCGCGAAGGAAAAGCCATCCAAAGGCAAATAGGCCTAAGACTTTAGTCTGGCAAACGGGCACGCAGACCGCTGTGCAGGCCCGGGCCCGCGGCGATCATGCCTTTCAGCATAGGGCGCGCGTTGTTGTATGCCGGTTTCCCGCCGTGGGTATCTGAAACTGTGGCGCCAGCCTGCGCTGCAATCAGGCTGCCTGCGGCAACGTCCCATTCCCAGGTGTCGCGCAACGTGAGCATGCCATCAAATGCGCCCTCTGCGACCAGGCATAACCTGTACGCCAGTGACGAACGGAAATGCCGCTTTACAGGGGGCACACCACCCGGCCAGTGTTGTGGTTCAAAGTTGGGCTTTGCGGCCAGCAGGTTCGCCTTTTCGATCGCGACACTGCTGACCGTGATTGGTCTGTCGTTTAACAAGGCGTGGCTGCCGGAAGTCGCGACATAAAGTTTATCGAGCATCGGTAGAAAGACGGCGGCTGTCGTGATCCGACCGTTTTCCGCTATTGCCAGTGAATGGGAAAAATTGCGTTCCCCGGCAATAAACGCGCGGGTTCCGTCGATCGGGTCAATGATGAAAACTTTCTCATGGCTCAGACGCTGGGCGTCATCTTCGGTTTCCTCGGACAACCAGCCATAGTCAGGCCGTGCGCCGCGCAGTTCAGCCGTCAGCATCCGGTCGATTTCCAGATCGGCTTCTGTTACCGGGCCAGCGCCATCCAGTTTGTCCCAGAAATCGGGCGAATTTTTCCAGTATCGTCGCGCAATCGCGCCGCTCGCATGGGCGGCGTCGATCAAGAGGGACAGGTCACTCGCCGGCAAGGGTCAGCCCCTCGACAAGCAGGCTTGGCACAACACGGCTTAGGTGCAGGCGCGCGTCATTTGCTGGTACAATGCGGCGCAGCATGTCGCGCAGATTACCCGCGATTGTGCATTCATTTACCGGATACTTTATCTCGCCGCCTTCAACCCAGAAGCCAGAGGCACCGCGCGAATAATCGCCGGTTGTGGAATTGATGGACGATCCGATCATTGACGTGACGAGCAAGCCTGTCCCCATTTCGGCCAGCAGATCAGCCCGGCTTTGATCGCCCTGAGTCAGACTGACGTTTGACACCGATGGCGACGGCGGCGAAGACGTGCCACGTGCGGCATTCGCCGTGCTCTTCATTCCGAGCTTTCGGCCAGTGCCAAGGTCCAGCGTCCATCCCGTCAGAACACCGTTTTCAACAATGGCGCGTTTGGCGGTTGGCAACCCTTCACCATCAAAAGGGCGAGAGCCGCTGACACGTACCCTGTGTGGGTCTTCGATCAATGACAGGTGATCCGGCAAAACTGCGTCACCCAGTGCGTCGCGCAGCCAGGAAGACCCACGCGCAATGCTGGATCCGTTGGCTGCTGACAGCAAGTGCCCAATCAGGCTGGAAGAAATGCGTTCATCAAACAGAACCGGATAGGCCCCGGTTTTTGGCTTGCGCGCGCCGCTACGCTCAACCGTGCGTTCGGCTGCCGTAAGGCCAATAAATTCTGCATCCGGCAGATCGTTCTGAAATATACGGCTGTCACCATAATAGTCCCGTTCCATGTCGGACCCGGTACCGGTGATCGCAACACAAGACAGCCCCCGGCTACTGCGGCTGTAGCCCCCGGAAAAACCATTGCTTGCCGCCAGATGTATGTTTTGCCGACCATATCCAGCTCCGGCAGATTGAACCTGACTGATGCCCTTCACTGCGAGTGCTGCGGCCTCAGCGCGCCTTGCATCGTCTTCCAGCGCTGCTGGTGCGGGTTCCTCCGACGGATCATACATTTCAAGTGCATCAACATCCCAGTGTTGGGCAAGCTGCGCTGGATCGGCCAAGCCTACCGTATCATCCTCTGGCGCTTCACGTGCCATAGCGACAGCACGTACAGCCATTTCAGCCATTGTTTCCGGGCGTGTGTCCGAGGCGGAAACCATCGCCTGCCGCGTTCCAACCAACACGCGCAGACCAATGTCTGTACTTTCAGAGCGTTCCGCCTGTTCAAGGGCACCGTTCCGCACGTCAATAGAAAGCGAAGAACCCGCAACCGCCAGCGCATCGGCGGCTTCGGCCCCGGCTTTCTGCGCAGCATCAAGAAGGGCAGATGTCAACTTTTCAAGTTTATCGCTCATGAGATGTCCGTATTTTACCTGTGGGGTTGAGGTAAGCCGCGTTCAGCGTAGGCGCAAGCCCCCGCATTAAAAAGGGCCGCCCGGTTTTACCAAGGCGGCCCTGACTTTTTACTGTTTGCACAGTTATTTCAGACGCTGACCATTGGCCAGAACATGGCCTTGATCATTGACTTCGATTTTTGAATTCAACGTGTCTTCGCCGTCACCGGGAACCGCAAACAGGCCCATCATCATGCGCGCACCCATTGCCTGATCATCCGGGATAAGGCCCATCTGAACCAGCTTATCAAGCAGTCCGTTTGCGCCCACCAGTTTCAGATCAATGCTACCCTCTGGGCGTGGAACACCGTCGAAGGTCTGCAGGTCATCGTTGTCAAAAGTAAAGCCGCCGTTCCCTGTAAGATCTGCGCCTGCAACAGAAACCTGAAGATCATTCAGTGTCAGCGCGTGTAGCTCACCAGGAATTTCGCCACCGTCCATCATTCCGGCTTCTTCCGGGTTCATGATGTTGAAGAACCAGTTCGCTTTACCAGCCGTATCAATGACTAATGTGGCCGGATCGCGTGGCAGAACAGTTGCCGGGTCGATCATGTTCCAAAGCGTATCCGTCACTTCGATACCAACAAGCCGGACGCCCATTTCAAAATCATCGGGCGTGTCGGACTTGGTAATGGGCATCAGGAAGTTCAGCCCATATTCCGCAGCTTTCAATGTCAGTTCGGGGAATGGAATTTCAGACCCGGAAATCGCGATATCGATATCTTTCACAAGTTCTGAAAGCCCCATGCCGTCCTGGTTCATTTCAAAAGCAACTTCAGCGCCACCAACTCTGCCATTTGCAGCAAAGCTGTCCCCGTCACCTGTGCCGTCGAGGTTGAAGGTGATAGCGCCTAAGGAATAATCAAAATCAAAGGCCATTCCGGCATCCAGGTTGGCTGCCATATTCTCTTGGTCAAACACCTCTGGAACCGACATTGCAAAAGTGCCAGCCAAAGCAGCCGCAGCAAGATCAAAGTCTACGTCAACACCTTCACGGGGTTCTTTGACACGGATGCTTAACTCCATAGTGTCTGTCGTTAGATCACCGGATATTTGTGTCGGTGCACCGTCAACCACCAGATAGCGGCCGCTGTAACCAGTGAGCGCAGCATTCAAATCCACATCGATTTTTTCACCCTCAACTTCGATGCCGTCCATCGTCATTGTCATTGTAGGTGCCGAAAAGTCATAGGCTGTTTCACTGTCATCGCCGCTTGCAACGATAACCATGCCGGAATGAGCGACAGACATTACTAAATTCATGTCCTCGTTGCCGCCGTCTGCCCGGACAGCAATGTCAAAGTTTGGTGGAAAGGTGATCGCGACGGTGCCGTCACCCTGTTCGGTCAATGACATAGAGCCCATCGACATGGAAACCGTTCCGTCGATATCTTTGCCCAAGTCCATTGAAAAGTTCATGTCGTTGATTGTCAGCGTATCGCCTGACATGTCTTCGGAACCGGTTTGAACGGTGTAACCAAACCCTTCCATGTAAGTCTTATAGTCGTTCCATACGCCTGCGGCGGTTACGTCCGCAAATACTGCCGTACTTGTTAACAATGTTGCTGTTGCGGCCAGACCGCTAATGGACTTCCATTGTGCCATTATAAAACCTCGTGGTTAAAATTCATTTTCCAATGTCGTCTGTGCAACAAGATTGGTCAAGGGCAGAGGGCGCTGGTGCGTTCAAAATTGCTGAGGTATCACAGGGGTAAATAGTGAAGGAAAAGAATGATGCTTTCAGGAAAATGTGCACTGATAACCGGGGCAAGCCGAGGCATCGGTGCCGAAACGGCGCGGGCTTTGGCGGCAGAGGGTGTGAATGTTGTTTTGTTGGCGCGCGGGGCTGCCGCAATAGAAGCGCTCGCCTCTGAGATTGGCGAGCAAGCCCGTGCAATCCCTTGCGACGTCAGCAACTACGATGACATCGCAGCTGCGGTAGATACTGCGGTGACGACCTTTGGAAGTCTCGATATTGTGATCAACAATGCCGGCGTGATCGAGCCGATCTCTCATTTGGCAAAGTCAGACCCGGCTGAATGGGGACGTGTGATCGATATCAACCTAAAGGGCGTCTACTATGGAATGCGCGCGGCTGCGCCTGTCATGCAAAAGGCAGGGAAGGGCACCATTATCACGATAAGTTCAGGTGCTGCCCATCACGCACTGGAGGGGTGGAGCCACTATTGCGCCTCTAAAGCGGCTGCTGCGATGCTGACGACCTGCGCGCACAACGAATTGTCTGCAGACGGTTTGCGCATCATGGGGCTGTCGCCCGGAACAGTTGCCACGCAAATGCAACATGAGATCAAGGCATCAGGTGTGAATCCGGTGAGTGAGCTCGACTGGGAAGATCATATTCCTGCGGACTGGCCCGCACGTGCGTTGGTGTGGATGTGCAAACCGGAATCAGACACTTATCTGGGGCAGGAAATCTCGCTTCGGGAAGACAGTGTCCGGCGCAAGATCGGGCTGATTGCATGATCGAACTTGTGAAAGATGATGGTCTCTGGACGGTAACGCTTAACCGTCCGGACAAGGCAAATTCGCTAACGCCCGAGATGCTGGAAGACCTTGCAGAGATCGCAACTGCAGCAAACGGCACCGCCAAGGTACTGGTGCTAACTGGCACAGGCAAGGTTTTCAGTGCCGGGGCCGACCTTGAGGCTGCGCGTGCAGGCCTCGCTACCAGCGATGTGTGGGAGCGTCTTTCAGGTGCGCTTGCGGCATTACCATGTCTGACCATCGCAGCGTTGAACGGGACACTGGCTGGTGGTGCCTTTGGCATGGCGCTTGCCTGTGATCTGCGCATCGCCGTTCCAGAAGCCAAGTTCTTTTACCCAGTCATGAAGCTGGGCTTTCTGCCGCAGCCGTCGGACCCAAAGCGTTTGACAGAGCTTGTCGGGCCATCCCGGGCAAAGCTGATCTTGATGGCGGGTCAGAAACTGACAGCAGATGAGGCCCTTTCTATCGGCCTTATCGATCATCTGGTCGAACGGGAACGTCTATCCGAAACAGTCGTAACATTGGCTGCAGACTCGCTTGGTGCAACGCAGTCGCATGTCGCCGGGATCAAGGCGATGATCAGCTAGGGGCAAGGTCCCATAACGTGATTGAAAGAGTCTAATGAAGGCTTTGAGCCTATTGCAGACATCGCTCGGGAAATCGTGCGGTCACCATGTTTCTATTCTCACATTCCGAAACGACACGGCGGTGCTATCGCCATCAGCCAAATTCAATGAGCCTGCTAATCCTAGTGCTAACCTCACTTCATCCCCCTCGCCAAGGGTTGGTCGACCGGAGCGCAGTAACACCTCAGTCCCATCGCAAAATACATGTATCTCTCCCGGTGTCTTGTCTCTGAGTCCTTTCTTCGGGGTGGAATCCCACACGACACGTACCTCTATCGTGTGCCATGCGCCGAAACCATCTGGATCAAAACAGGCTTCGCGCCCAACATCGTACCCAATTTTCCCGTCCAGAAGAAAGCTAAGAACCGACTCTTCGTTTCTATTCAAAAACCTTGCCGCGCGAAGATATCCTCCTGATGCGTTATAGGTGAAACTTTCGGGTACCATAATGTCCCAGCCATAAATAGTCCTGTCACCGCGTGCGTGTGACGTGGTTGAAACATATTCACTACGCTGGAGCACCGTTGAACAAGCAGCCTCAAATCCGACTACGCAACCATTTTGATTGAGGTTGGCCTGAATTTCTCCATCGATCAATTCCAATGAGGTTTCACTAGGTGTGATTATCTCAAAATCTTCTGATTGGCAGATTGTCGGCCAGGCAAGTGCTGCAAGTACAACTAAAGCTGAGAGAGTTTTGTGAATGACGGTGGATGTAAACATAGCCTTTCTCCCTATTAGTAATTAAGAGTTTACCACAGTTGGTTCAGGCTGCGTAAATCGATGTCGAAACTGTGCAATGCAAAAGACAGATTGTCCGCGCTGCAGACCTTTGTTCATTTTCAGTTTGTCGGTTCTGACCCTAGAAAAAGTCGGGGGTGTTGTATCAACCGCATTCCCCTGTAGAACAGGGAACTGACGTTAGTTGTTAAAAGGTTGAGAGCATGGATGGACAGCCAGAAATCGTCGATAAGGTGCTGGGCTATCTCATGCAGGGATGGGAGATCGCGCAAGGCTGGCTGTTAAGCCCCGCCGCATGGTCGCAATTCGCGCTGCTTGTTGTCGCGTTTTTCAGTGCTTGGGTCGTGACACGCAGGGTGTCCCCGGTTCTGAAAAATATTCTGACCCCACCCGAAGAGCAAACCCATTTGTTCGCTGGGTTGCGGCTCTTTGTGCTAAGCTTCCTGCCCCTTCTTTTGCCGTTGCTTGCCTACTTACTGACGGCCGTAGGCGAAGAAGTAACACGTTCCCTGTTCGGCTCGGGCGCGGTTATCGCCTTTGGCAAAAGGTTGCTTTTGTTTTTAGCGGCGCGTGCGCTTGTCAATAAAATAGTCAAGGATCCGTTTCTCAGGCTGCTTGGAAAATACGTGCTTGTGCCAATCATGGCGCTCTACGCGCTGGGCTTGCTGCCTCTTGCAACCACCTACTTGTCTGAAACCATCATCAGGCTTGGCAATATTTCCTTTTCGCTGATGTCACTTGTTCGGGGCATTATTGCAGGCTCGGTTCTGTTCTGGCTTGGTCGCTGGTCAAATGATCAAAGTGCGAGTTACATTCAACGACAAAAAGAGCTTCCCCCGGCGACCCGGCAACTGGCGGTCAAAGCCGCCGAGATTGTTATATTCGGCGTCGCATTCCTGCTTTTGCTCAACATCATGGGGATCAACCTTTCAACAATTGCTGTTTTGGGGGGCGCAATTGGTGTTGGTCTTGGGTTCGGGCTGCAAAAGATCGCGGCGAATTTTATCTCTGGTGTTATTCTTCTGCTCGAGGGCCAAGCGACTGTTGGCGACTATGTTGCGCTTGATGGTGGCGAAGCTGGCACCATCGTTAAAATGACCGCCCGCGCGGCAATTCTGGAAACTTTTGACGGGCGCTGGATCATGGTGCCCAATGAGGATTTCATAACAACGCGTGTCACAAACTATTCCGACAGCGGCTCTGCCAACCGGTATGAGGCGGATTTTTCAGTGTCTTACGATACAGACATCAACACCATTCCCGCCATTGTCGAGGCCGCCGTTGCCACGCATAAGGATGTGCTCGACAAACCTTATCCACCAGACTGCGAACTTCGCGGCTTTGGCGACAGCGGCATTGATTTTTCAGTGGAATTCTGGGTGAACGGTCTGGACGATGGGCCAAACAAGTACACATCGGACGTGCTGTTTCTGATCTGGAATGCGCTGAAGGACAACGGTATCGAAATTCCATATCCACATCGCGTAGTCGAGATTAAGGGCGGTCTGCCAACAGCATGACAGATGCTTTGGTCATTGGCGCAGGGCCGGCTGGTTTAATGGCAGCAGAGGAACTGGCGCGCGCCGGGCGTCGGGTCTTGGTTACCGAGGCCAAACCCTCTGTGGCGCGCAAGCTGCTGATGGCGGGAAAGTCCGGGCTTAACCTGACAAAGGATGAACCGCCTGCCATGTTTACTAAGCATACTAGCGGCGGCGGTCCAGCTCTTTTTGAAGCTTTGAAATCATTTGGTCCTGAAGAGGTCAAAGACTGGGCCCGCAATTTGGGGCAAGAGGTGTTTACCGGAAGTTCCGGCCGTGTCTTTCCTGACGCTATGAAAGCCTCGCCATTGCTGCGAGCATGGCTTTTGAGGCTCGCTGATCTTGGTGTGGAGTTTCGGACGCGCTGGCGCTGGGTCGGTCTTGACGATGGAATGCAATTTGAAACGCCTGAGGGCGTTGTGACGCTAAACCCAAAGGTGACTGTTCTCGCGCTTGGTGGTGCGAGCTGGTCGCGGCTTGGCTCTGACGGTACGTGGGCGCAGATGCTCTCGGGTAAAGGTGTCACGCTCGCCCCGTTCAAACCCGCGAATATGGGATTTTGCGTCAATTGGTCAGACCACATGAAGCCGCATTTTGGGGTTCCTGTGAAAGGCACTGCGTTACTGGTGAACGGTCAGACAACGCGCGGGGAATACGTAATCTCGGAAAAAGGTTTGGAAGGTGGTGGTATCTACGCCATCTCGGCCGCTGTGCGCGATGGTGCTGATTTGAAAATCGATCTTTTGCCGGATTGGCCGCTTGAAAAAATTGCAGCCCGACTATCTGGCCCGCGTGGCAAAACCTCTGTTTCAAATCACCTTCGCAAGGCGCTGAAACTTGAAGGTGTGAAGCGTGCCCTTCTGATGGAGTTTGGCAATCCGCTGCCAGACGGGGCAGCGCTTGCCAGCCTGATCAAGGCCTTGCCTGTCCCGCACGCAGGTCCGCGACCGATAGACGAGGCGATATCGACAGCCGGGGGGGTCCGATTTGAGGCAATGGATGAAAATCTGATGCTGAACGCCTTGCCCGGCGTCTTTTGCGCAGGGGAAATGCTGGATTGGGAGGCCCCAACCGGGGGCTATCTGATCACAACGTGCCTTGCGACAGGACGGCACGCAGGGCGGGCAGCAGCGCGCTGGTCTCAGGGTCAGGTCCGGTAAACTGATTGAAAGAGTCAGATGACGGCTATGAGCCCGAAGCGGTCTCCGCCGTACCACAAAGAGAAAACCTGATCGGTGTCGAGAGTGAGCGTCGTGTTACCGGTCGACTACTCCGTATGATCAGGCTGGTGGGTTTGTCCCGGAAGCCAGCAGGAGAGTCATATCGGAACTGACGCCGCCTTGGTTCGAAAATTGTTCAATGCAGTCCCTGATTTCGGCCCAGGCCACATCGCGTTTTTTGTCGTCCAGATCGGCCAGCACGGCGCGATAGGCACCAAATGCTTCTTGCATCATGGTTAGCGCGTCGCCGATCGATGCGATGGACAACCGGGCGGCGACCTGCTCGATCCTGGTGTCGATATACCCGGCCGCTTGAAATAAGCTCTCTAGTCTCGCAGGATCTGATAGTGCAAACAGCCCTGGTGAACCCGGCGGCGGCGGGGTCTTCCCGGCATGTTTTAGTGCGATCATCATTGTTTTTGAAAACAGCAGGTTGTCCTGCGGCGAGGCCACCACAAGAACAGCGAAGCGCCCGTTCTCCGCCAAGACGCTTCGCACGGCCGCGAGCGCGTCTTGAGGCGACTGGAACAGCATCAGGCCGAGTCGGCAGGTTGCCGCATCGACGTGCAGCCCACTTTTGGAAAGGTCTTCCGCCGGTCCGTGCAGTGTTTCGACATTGGTCAGCCCCGCGGCGGCGGTATTTGAGGTCACAAAGGTCAACATTTTTGACGCGATGTCGTTTGCGAAAACCCGGCCAGTCGGCCCCACGCGCCTCGCGGCTTGTATCGTTTGGCTGCCGGCGCCACAGGCGAGGTCCAACACTCTCATGCCCATTTCTACGTTGGCCGCATCCAGCATTTGTTCAGTCGCCTCGGCGGCGGCGCCCATCAAAGCGGATTCCCATTTCGCCCATCCCGGCGCGGCTGAATCCCAAATACTTTCATTTTTATGTTCACCATTTCCGGCCATCGTACGCATCCTCCCTTAAAGCGGTACGTCAGGTTACACTACATTTCACGTTGCTCAAGAGCCCTGCGAGGCCGGCATTGAGTGCAAAGAAGTGTCTCCCGCGCAATGTGCAGAACCTAACGATGGTTTGTTTCCATTAAATGGCGACTTTGTCCGCGCAGCAGAAATTCAACACGAGCTTTGATGCCGCTGTGCAGTGACCTGTTGAAATCGCACCGCACAGCAGACCTTCGCTCCTATTTCAATTTAACAGATCTGACTCCAATAAACTATTCTAACACCATCGCACGTTTGTAAGCCGGGCGGCCATGCATCATACGGAAGTACTCTTTCAGTTGCGGTTCCGAAATCTTGAACCCGGCAGATAGCGCCCAACCACCGCAATGGGTCAGGATGATATCCGGCACTGTCATATCTTCGCCCATAAGGAAGGGACCATCGCCCATCCGTTCAGCCAGCACCTTTTGGCTGCGGGCGAGCTCCCAGCCGACCGTGTCATGAATACCTTCTTGCCGAAGTTCTTTGGGCAAATAGAGCATATGCCGCGTTGCGACCCAAAGGGCCGCATCAAACTCATCCAGCAAAAATTGCGTAAGCCCGTCCTGTATCGCGCGGTTTATCGTTCCCGCCGGATGGGTCAATGCCCCATGCTTGTCCGCCAGATACTGAATAATTGCAGTCGAATCCGTCAGCGTGACACCGTCCTCGATCAGGACGGGAATTTTTCCTTCCGGATTTACTTCGGTCACAGCCTCGGAATGTGAACCAGCAATGATGTGCTCATATGGCTGGCCTAATTCTTCGAGCATCCATAAAACACGAAGTGTTCGTGAGCGTATTTTTCCGATGACCTGATACATAATTCCTGTTCCGTGAGTTACCGCCGTGCAAGCATCGACAGGCGTATGAGTGTGCGTTCCATCAGGGCCATGGCCGGGGCCTGACTGGTCGAGCGAAGCTGTAAATCCGTATCGGTCAGCATTGTTAGTGCCTGCTCCAGCTTATACATGCCCCATCCCTGCGCTTGTCGCAGCATCCGGTCCCGACGCGCCCCAAATACAGGTGGGCGCAGGCGCCCGATTCCAGCAGCGGGGCCGCCGGGGTCCGAGGCCGCAACATAGAGCTGGCGAAAATGGCGTGTCGCCCCGATGCAAAGGCCAACAGGCTGTGTGCCCTGACTGACGAGCCGCGCCATGATCGGGCCAATTTCGGGTGTGCGCGCTTCGGCCACGATATTCAGGACGTCATCAAGCGCCGCTTCGGTTGAGGTTGGCGCCACCGCCGCAACATCTTCAGGTGTTACCGGGCTAGTGTCACCCAGCTTGTAAAGGCCAAGCTTTTCGACCGTTTGACGAAAATCCCCCGGGTCCACGCTGCGCGACAATGCCTCAAGCGCGCCCATTGCATCGCGATCAAGGTCCTGAACTCCGGCACGCTTTAGGGTTGCCTCTATTTCATCACGCGAGGGCGGATCGTCATAGATGCCAACAGCGAAAGCATTGTTGTGAGATTCAAACAGTTTACGCAGTGCTGAGCGTGCAGTGATTTGTCTGGCTGTTACGATTATCTGTGCGTCACCGGTCTGCCAGTCTGCAAAAGCCATGCTGATTTGCGGCGCATTCGCATCGCCTGCGTCTTCTACAAAGGCTACACGCGGCCCCGGGAAAAAACTCTGGGCCTTTACGGCATCAAGCAAAAGAGCCGGGTCTTTGCGCAGTTCCGCCCCGGGAATTCGGCTCAGCCGCATCTCTTCATCGCCGTTTGGGCCGATCAGCGCGGCGATTACTTCCTGACGCTTTAGCGCAACGCGCATCGCATCTGCGCCATAGATCAACAGGCCGGTGCGGTTCGGGTCCGGTTTTGCGAAATACTGGTTCGCATCGCGGCCCGTCAGTTTCATCCTGCCCAGGCCCCGGATGTTGCAAGAAGACGTGCCACTATCTGATCCGCCAATATGACCATCAACCGGTCATTGGCATCGCGCTCAGCGGTCTGGGTGCTGACCGTGGTCCCCGTGGCAGAGTAACCTGTGAAATTGTCGACACGACCGCTTGTCAGAACGTTTTCCGTCCCAAACTCGCGCAGCGTAAAGTTGATTTCACCAATCAGATTGTAGCGGTTGATGACTTGTGTCGAGGAAATTGCCAGCTCGTCGGTCGTTACAGTGACCACATAGCTTAGCTCATAGCGCGGTGCCTGTGGTTGCCCAAGGCGTTGTTCCAGCCGCCGAACAAGCTCAAAGCTATTGCGATCAGACGGCGCCATGACCTCAATCGCGCCATCCAGTTCGCGGGCAGGGCCTTGCGGCCCGTACACCGGCTGAAACTTGCAACCGGCAAGGGCTGCAAGACCTGTCAGAAAAAACCTGCGATCAGATAACAACATTAACAATGCGTCCCGGTACAATGATTAGCTTTTTAGGAGCGCCGCCATCCAGCGCCTTTTTGACAGCATCATTTGCCAGCACAAGTTTTTCAACCTCTTCCTTTGACATATCGACAGGCACGGCGATTTCTGACCGACGTTTCCCGTTGACCTGAATGGGTAGGGTCACAGTATCTTCAACCAGCATCGCCGGATCAGGCTTTGGCCAGGGAGCGTTCACAACAAGCCCCTCGCCCCCCTGACGCGCCCAGATATCTTCGGCCAGATGAGGGGTCATCGGCGACATAAGCTGCGCCAATGTCATGATCGCTGTTTTCTGTGCGGCGACCCCAGCCTTTGATTTAGCGATCGTGTTGGTAAATTCATAAAGCTTTGCGACAGCTTTATTAAAGGCGAAGCTTTCGATTCCTTCGGTCACGTCACGAATGGCGCGGTGGGTTGCGCGCGTCAGATCATCATCCCCGTTGCCCCCGTCATCAGCTGACATTTTGCTGATCCGATCACTTAGGGTCCAGACGCGACCCAAATGCTTATGCGTCGCTTCAGCCCCTGCTGCTGTCCATTCGACATCACGCTCTGGCGGGCTGTCAGACATCACGAACCAACGCGCCGTATCCGCCCCGTAAGATGAAATAATGTCATCCGGGTCCACCACGTTTTTCTTTGACTTTGACATCTTGGCAGAGGGTACGACTGTTATCTCCTCACCCGTGGCCCCCAAGCGT
The DNA here is from genome assembly GCF_023015645.1 of Pseudohalocynthiibacter sp. F2068. NCBI lineage: Bacteria > Pseudomonadati > Pseudomonadota > Alphaproteobacteria > Rhodobacterales > Paracoccaceae > Pseudohalocynthiibacter > Pseudohalocynthiibacter sp. F2068. The sequence goes on along the minus strand of NZ_JALKAK010000010.1, from coordinate 102,734 downwards.
GCGCCGCTTTCGTGCCATTCGATATCTTCGGGCAGGTGATAAACCGGGCGATCCCTTTCATCGCGCGTTACGTAAATTTCATGCGTGACCATGCCTTGGGTGAACAGGGCATTGAACGGTTCAATCGCCTTGTCGGGCAAGTGTCCGGTGATGTTCATCGCGCGCGCAAAGAAGCGCGAGTAAAGCAGGTGCAAAATCGCGTGCTCGATCCCGCCGATGTATTGGTCAACATTCATCCAGTAATCCGCATCTGTCGCATCTGTCGGTGTCGTCGCCCGGGGCGAAGTGAATCGTGCGAAATACCAGCTTGAATCGACAAAGGTATCCATTGTGTCGGTTTCACGCTTTGCTGCTTTACCACAGGCAGGACATGCGCAGTCACGCCATGTTGGATGGCGGTCCAGTGGATTGCCGGGCAGATCAAAGGTGACATCGTCGGGCAATTCAACGGGCAGGTTTTCTTTCTTTTCAGGAACCACACCGCAGTCTTCACAATGCACCACAGGGATCGGGCAACCCCAATACCGCTGACGGGAAAGCCCCCAGTCGCGCAGACGATAGTTGGTAACACCTTTGCCCCAACCTTTTTCTTCGGCCCAGTCAATCGTCGCGTCAATCGCCTCTTGTCCGGTGGCGATATCCAAACCGGCGAAATGGTTAACCCATTTGACACGTTCAGTTTTGGGAGGGACAAAGGCAAGGTCTGCGACCGGGGTGTCATCATCAAGCGCAAAGAAGGTATCAACGACCGGCAGGTCGTATTTGCGGCTGAAATCAAGATCGCGCTGGTCATGTGCAGGACAGCCAAAGATTGCCCCGGTGCCATAATCCATAAGGATGAAATTAGCGACCCAGACCGGCAATTCCCAACTGTCGTCAAGTGGGTGTTTCACCCGAAGACCGGTGTCAAAACCCTTCTTTTCGGCCTTTTCCATGTCAGCTTCGGATGTCCCCATCCGGCGACATTCGGCGTTAAAGGCCGCGAGGTCTGCATTTTCAGCCTCGAGCGCACGCGCGAGCGGATGATCGGGCGAAATCCCGATGAAATTCGCACCCAACAGTGTGTCAGGCCGGGTTGTGTAAACCTCGACCGAGTCAAAACTGCCCGCAGGTTCAGTCAGGTTAAAAGAAAACTGCAAACCGCGTGATTTACCAATCCAGTTGGCCTGCATCGTACGGACTTTTTCAGGCCAGTTGTGCAACCCGTCAAGCGCCTCAAGCAGTTCTTCGGAGTAGTCGCTGATCTTGAAAAACCATTGTGTCAGTTCACGGCGTTCCACAGGCGCGTTCGACCGCCAGCCTTTGCCGTCAATCACCTGTTCGTTCGCAAGTACCGTCATATCGACCGGGTCCCAGTTCACCACGGCGTTTTTGCGGTAGACCAGACCCTTTGCCATAAAGTCGATGAACATCGCCTGCTGCTGGCCGTAGTATTCCGGGTCACAAGTCGCAAATTCACGCGACCAGTCGATAGACAAGCCAAGCGGTTTCATCTGCGCGCGCATATCGGCGATATTGCCATAGGTCCAAGTCTTGGGATGACCACCGATAGCCATAGCCGCGTTTTCTGCGGGCATTCCAAAGGCGTCCCACCCCATTGGGTGCAGCAAGCTGAAACCGGAGGCGATCTTAAAACGCGCAATCACGTCGCCCATGGTGTAGTTGCGCACGTGGCCCATGTGGATACGCCCGGAAGGGTAGGGAAACATCTCAAGCACATAGTATTTTGGCTTGCTTTCATCCCGGCGGGCTTTGAAAACATCTGCCTTGTCCCAGGCGGCTTGCCATTTTTGCTCGATGTCAGATGCGGTGTAGCGGGACATATTGATGGTCCTTCAAGTGGAAACGCCGAGCGCAAAGGGCCCGGCGTGGTCTTATTAAGTGTCGCGGACGAGGTCTAGAGCTTACCTTCCCGAATTCGCAGTTGTCGCGCGCGCGTCAGAATCGCGTCTTCGATGGCGCGCACCGTGTCGGGGTCGACCGCACGGCCACCACGGGTCTGCATCGCAACGTTAAGAGACCGCGCATCAAGCGCCGGATCGGTGATGTAAACGGTTGCGCGATAGGCCTGTCCACCGCCCGGCGGTGTGCCATACCCGGTCACAAAAACGCCTGTGAAAGGATCGGCAGCTTCGATCGGCAAAAAGTTCAGAACATCAAGCGAGGCGTTCCAGATGTATTTATTGACCTCAAGCGTGACATTCGGGTCCGCAGTATTGAAAATATCCCGGACAACCTTTCGAAGGTCTGTTCCGCCTTGAACACGGCTTCCGTCGGTCCTGCGGATGCTTTCAGGCCTGCTTTGCGTTTGCCCCTCGGCGCTGTCGGCGCCTGATGCGCGATCTCTGTTGCCACAAGCGGTAAGGGCTACAAGTGCCAGTACTGTAAAGCCAACCGTAATAAACCGTGTCGTTTTCATTAATATGCCCCGATCCTTCGTCACTACCCCTACTACCCAACGGTATTAAGACGGGCAAGGTATTTCAACATTTTCAGCATAGCGTCTCTGTGAAGTTTGATGTGCTCTTTTCTTTTTGTGCACTTTGGTGTTTGACAGACTAAGAACTGATCCGAGGTCTCTATGCCCCTTTCTGACATTATTTCCCGTATCCACAACGAAGAAGCCCGCGTTGGTCGCCCGGTGGGCAGCACTAGGCTGATTGCTGTTTCAAAGGTGCAACCTGACGCACGCGTTAAAGCGGTGCTTGACGAAGGCCACAGATTGTTTGGTGAAAACAAGGTGCAGGAAGCCGCGGGGAAGTGGCCCGCCTTCCGGGAACAATACGACGGGGTAGAGGTACACCTCCTTGGTCCCCTGCAAACCAACAAGGCGCGTCAGGCAATGGAGCTTTTTGAGGCAATCCATTCTCTGGATCGCCCAAAACTTGCGAATACGCTTGCGCGGCTGTCACAGGAACTCGGCCATTGTCCGGACCTGTTCATTCAGGTCAACACGGGAGAAGAGCAGCAAAAGGCTGGGGTCATGCCAGCGGATGCTGACGCTTTCATCCAGATGTGCCGCGATCTTGAATTGCCCGTTATCGGCCTCATGTGCATCCCCCCGGCGGATGAAGAACCAAGCCTGCATTTTGCCTTGCTGCGAAAAATAGCAGAGCGAAACGATCTGGCAGGGCTATCCATGGGCATGAGTGGCGATTTTGAGCGCGCGGTTGCATTGGGCGCTACCCACGTGCGCGTTGGCTCTGCGATCTTTGGCGAACGGGATTACGGCGAGAGCTGACTTTTGGGGCGTTAACCCCGAACAATCACGCGCGAACCCGGCTCTACCCGCGCTGTGATCCACAACAAATCCGACCTTGAAAATGCAATACAGCCTTCAGTCGGATAATGGGGCCGGCGCCATTGATGCAGGAAAATCGCTGACCCCCGCCCGGGGTCAGCAACAGGCCAGTTCCAGTCCGTGACCAGAACAATGTCGTAAAGCGGGTCTGCCCGGCACAGCCGCTCGTGGCTAGCACCGTAAGGCACCTGCACCATCTGATTATAATCAATGTCATCAACATCATCTGACCAGAGGTCAAAAGGCCGGATCGGACGCGCCCAGTTCGTGGGTTGTTCCACGCGATCAGGTCTGTAAAGCACAGCTTCGATGTGATGCGTCCCGGTTGGCGTTGCGCCGTCACCTTCGCGCTTGTCCGATGTCAGACCACCACGCCCGATAGAACAAGGAAAATACCGCCCTAAAAAACGCACTCCGCGCGGTGTAAGAACCAAATCGTGCGGGTTCACAGCAGATGCCCGGATTTTCGTGCCTTGGTGGCAAGATATGCCTTGTTATGGATGTTTTCGCCGACCTTTAAGGGAACGCGTTCTGTCACGACAATTCCTGTGTGTTCCATCATCGCGACCTTTTTGGGATTGTTCGTCATCAGCCGGACACTTAAAAACCCTAAGGTTTTCAGAATTTCTGCCCCGATCCGAAAATCCCGCTCGTCATCTTCAAAGCCCAGCCTGTGGTTTGCCTCAACCGTATCAAACCCCTGATCCTGCAAGGCGTAGGCGCGCATCTTATTGGCAAGCCCAATGCCGCGCCCTTCCTGATTGAGGTAAAGCAGCACGCCAGCGCCTTCTTCGCCCATCTGACGCAACGCACCACGCAGTTGCGGGCCACAGTCGCATTTCAGACTGCCGAGCAGATCACCGGTGAAACAGGCTGAATGCAGACGTGACAGAACCGGCACATCGCGGGGCGGCTGACCGATTTCGACGGCATAATGTTCCTCTGCTCCGTCCTCGGGGCGAAACACATGCAATCGTCCGGCCTCGGAGACTTCCAGAGGCAGGCGTGCGCTGATAACTGAATGAAGCGGGCTGGTGTCATGGAAACCCGAGCAGGCCTCGGCCAGGGGCACAGTGGTCAGATCGGTGACTTGCGACAGATCAGAAAGCTCAAGCACCAATGCGGCAGGTAACAGCCGCGCTGCTTTGGTCAGGTTGATCGCTGCACGATGTGCGGCCACATCACCACCCCGGTCGCATTCAAACGGCCCCTTCATCGGCATGCGTAAATCATCTGCCGGGTCTGCAAGCGCCTGTATCCAGCTAATCCCCGCGTCCTTTGGCAAAACAATGCGCGCAAGATCGCCGTCATAAACCTGCGCCTTCAGCGTTTCAGCGCGACGCGCCGTTACGGCCAGAACAGGCTTCCCGCCGAGCGCGCGGACATCAGCCAGTCGCGCGGCACTTAACGTTTCCGCCGCAAGTATCAGCGCCAGACGATCTGCAGATTGCAGAACAACAGGTACCCCCATCCGCAAATCGGCCCGCGCCCGCGCGATCAGTTCAGTGGTATTTGGGCGCAGCGCCATCGGGTATCCTTGTTACAAAATCACCGGCTCATTTAGTCGGCTTTGTCAGAATATGAAACATATTCCACGAAATAGACACGAGCGCGTGAATATATTGCAGCATATCTTGCGTATTCCTACAGTTGTGAACATCTGTTGGGCAACAGCAGAGGAACCAGAGACAATGAGCAACCTTAAAAAGATTCTTTTAGTCGATGATGACGACGATCTTCGCGAAGCGCTTTCAGAACAGCTTGTGATGACCGAAGACTTCGATGTTTTCGAAGCTGCAAACGGCACCGAGGCCATGCAAAAGGCCAAGGAAGCGATCTATGATCTGGTTATTCTTGACGTTGGCCTGCCTGACACAGATGGGCGCGAATTGTGCCGCCTGATGCGCAAACAGGGTGTGAAATGCCCGATTTTGATGCTGACGGGCCATGACAGCGATGCTGACACCATTCTTGGTTTGGATGCGGGTGCCAACGACTACGTCACCAAACCCTTCAAATTTCCGGTTCTTCTGGCACGCGTCCGTGCGCAACTGCGCCAGCATGAACAATCCGAAGACGCGGTCTTCCAGCTTGGGCCATATACTTTTAAGCCTGCAATGAAGATGCTGCTTGATGAAAACGAAAAGAAAATCCGCCTGACCGAAAAAGAGACGAATATCCTGAAATTCCTCTATCGTTCGACCGACGGTGTTGTGGCCCGTGATGTGCTCTTGCACGAGGTCTGGGGCTATAACGCAGGTGTTACGACCCATACGTTAGAGACACATATTTACCGTCTTCGCCAGAAAATAGAACCAGATCCGTCAAACGCTCGCCTTCTTGTGACCGAATCCGGGGGTTATCGTCTTATTGCGTGAACTCGCATTCTCGTCCCGGCGTCTGGGTTAAGACGCATTCCTCCCTGTTGGACTGACCCGGCTTTATGCCGGGTCTTTTTTTGGTGGGGGTGATGGTTTGGGAGTGTTGCGTATGGTGAAGCAGTGACTGCAATGAGCCCTAAGCGGCAGCCCGCGCCCGTGATGTTGCCGCTTTGTGCGATACTGGGTCGGCCATCCCAGCATTAGATCTAGAGGGTTACCAGATCGGCGAGCTTAGCCGCGATATTTGCCATCGATCTCACATCTCTGACTTCTGTTTGTCAGTGTAAAATGTATGCTGACGATACTTCATGCTTCACACTCCATCTTTCCAAAAAAGATTAAAGTGTTGCCGCCACCTGTTGAAACCGCAATTGTGCATTGCTGACGTTTAACCAAGGGTTCGCGATTCGGTTGCCGACAACGGTGCTACTGGGCCCAACGCGAGAAAAGCGTCTGATATCCAAATGCCCGTGCTTGGCACGGGCAGCGCCCGAACCGCGCCCACGGGGCGGGCGCTTTGCACCCTCCCCTCGGTTCGCCCTTACTTTTATCTCTGATACTCTCGCGAAAAAACTGCTCAATCTGCTTTCCATTGGTGTGATTGATCGCAATAACAAGTATGGAATTCCGGAACTAGCCGTGCGCCTCAAAGCGCCACATATTGAAATGAATGACGCGGAGAGCAGGACATGGCCTTTACCCTGGCAACATGGAACATCAATTCGGTTCGATTGCGTGAACCCATCGTGCTGAAACTGCTGGCCGAAGAAGCCCCTGATGTTCTTTGCCTGCAGGAATGCAAGTCCCCAGTTGATAAAATCCCGACCGAGGGATTCGCCGCAATTGGTTACAAGTACATGGTTGCGCGGGGCCAAAAGGGTTACAACGGTGTCGCGATCCTGTCGCGCCTTCCAATCACCGATGCAGGGTGCCATGATTTTGCGGGCCTTGGGCATGCCCGCTATGTTGCAGCAAAGCTCGAAAATGGTGTGACGATCCACAACCATTACATCCCGGCCGGGGGCGATGTACCGGACCGCGACGTGAACGAGAAATTTGGCCAGAAACTCGACTACCTGACAGAACTGCGTGACCATTTTCATGCGGACCCGCCAGCGCGCTCAATTCTGGTGGGTGATCTGAACATCGCACCGCGTGAAGATGACGTCTGGGACCACAAAAAATTACTTAAGGTGGTCAGCCACACGCCGATCGAGGTAGAGCATTTTGAGGAAACCCGCGATGCGGGCAAATGGGTCGATGTCACCCGCGCAGACATTCCCGATGGGCGGCTCTATAGCTGGTGGTCCTACCGCGCACGTGACTGGGACGAAGCAGACAAAGGCCGCCGCCTTGATCATGTCTGGGCCACGCCCGATATCGCGAACTCTGCCCATGGCAGCCGTATCTTCCGCCCGGCACGCGGTTGGGAGAAACCATCAGATCACGCGCCGGTATTTGCGACGTTTGATTTGTAAAAGGGGTCCGCATGGCAGGGTTTACAAGACGCGCATTATTGCTTGGCACAGGTGCAGCAATTGGCGTTGCAGGCACCCGTTACTTCACCGCGCAAAACCCCAGCCTCGATGGAACCAGATCACTTATCCCTGCTGGGGGCGAAAACACGCTGAACGACGCGAGCCTGCTGAGCGAAACCCCGATACACAAACATATCATACTGTCGGAGGATCCGGGCGAAGCCCTTGTTAACGCTATTCGTGCAGAATTACGCGAAGCAGCTTCTGAAAACCGCCCGGTCAATATCAGCGCTGCGCGTCATTCGATGGGCGGTCAGGCAATCCCGCGCGACGGACATGCGATTACCTATGACAGTGGGTTTCTTGAGCCCGATAGCGCCGCAAGTACCTACCGCGTTCACGCTGGGGGGCGCTGGTCACAGGTGATTGCGCAGCTTGATCCGCTGGGATTTTCCCCCAAGGTCATGCAATCCAACAATGATTTCGGCGTGGCCGCAACCTTTTGCGTGAATGCCCATGGCTGGCCCGTGACACATGGCCCGATGGGGGCAACCGTACGCGCCTTCAAAATGGTGCTTGCAGATGGCGAACTTGTCACCTGTTCACGATCCGAAAATGCCGATCTCTTCAATCTCACGATGGGGGGATATGGTTTAACCGGGGCCATCACAGAGATGGACGTTGATATGGTTCCAAACCTGCGGCTCGACCCGAGTTTTGAGGAATTTCCAGCCCGCGAGTTTGGCACGCGCTTTACCGAAGCGCTCGCTGATCCAAATGTAAACATGGCTTACGGGCGCCTGAATGTTGATCGCGCGCGGTTTTTTGAGGACGCGCTTATGATCACTTATCGCCCGTCCGGGGATCAATCTGACCTTCCTGCTGCCTCAGGCTCTGGCTTTCTGTCCAAAGCAGCGCGGCCCATCTTTCGCGCACAGCTTGGGAACGAGCGGATAAAGCGCGCGCGTTGGTGGACGGAGACGGATGTCGGCCCAATGTTCGCGGGCTCCACAACCCGCAACAATCTTATCAACGAACCTGTTATAACGCTGGATGACCGGGACCCGAACCGCACAGATATTCTGCACGAGTATTTCGTTTCGCCTGACCAGTTTGCTGAATTTATTACCACCTGCCAGGAGGTTATCCCCGCGTCCTATCAGGAATTTCTGAACATTACGCTGCGCTATGTCGATACGGATGCTGAAAGCCTTTTGTCCTATGCGCCGGTGCCGCGCATTGCTGCGGTTATGTTGTTCAGTCAGGAAATGACGGAACGGGCAGAGGCCGACATGGCCCGAATGACGCGCAATTTGATTGACCGGGTAACGGACATTAGCGGAACCTACTATTTGCCCTACCGCCTTCATGCTATTCCGTCACAACTGTTGCGCGCTTACCCGCGTGCGCCAGAGTTCGCTATCGCTAAACGTGCAATCGATCCGATGGCGCGCTATAGCAACAACATATGGGATACCTATCTGGAGGCCCTATGACCCTGCTTCGCAAGATTGCCATCGGCTATTTTATTGTCCTGCTCGGTGCGGCTGCGCTTAACTACATTCCTGGCCTTACGGACGATCAGGGTCTCGCATTTGGTGTCTTTGCACTTGATATTTTTGACGACAGTCTGCATCTCGCCTCCGCACTTTGGGCTTTGGCTGCTGCCATTGTATCGCATCGCGCCAGTCGAACGTTCCTTGTTCTGTTCGGTGTCCTGTACCTTGGGGATGGTGCACTCGGTCTTGTGACGGGTTCGGGCTATCTTGATTTCGGGATTTTCAACAACGGTATACTTGATTTGCCATTTGGGTTTAAGATTCTCGCAAACCTGCCGCATATTGCGTTGGGTGGATTTGCCCTTTTTGCGGGCTACAAACTGGATCGGAACTAAATGCGTTTGTTGGGAAAATTAATCGGGCGGAGTCTGCGTTTTCTGCTGATATTGGCTTTGATCCTGTTGGCGCCTGTCGGGTATATCGAAACGATGTGCCGTGGCGAGGTATCTGCTGAAAATTATCAGCCAATCCTGCCAGCGGACCAGCACCGCCCTGAATCAAGAACTTTGTTGACCTATCCGGAATGGTACATTGTACATGCCTATGACGACTATGCGAAAGTAATCGCAACGGGGGACCCGCATGATTTTGGCTACATCAGCAGTGTAACGGGGTTATGGAGTTCGCTTTGCGCGGTCTCGGAACAATCCGCATCACACGGCGGTTTTCCCTGGGAAACAAAACAGATGGTTTACACCATTGGTATAAGTTTTTCTGTCGAGCTGGCCTTTAAGGCGGCCTATGAGGAATCAATTGGCCGAATGTTTGCCGTATTACGCGGCCCGGAGCACAGCCCGCTCGACAGGCTTTCTGCGCAGCAGGCAGCCGATTACGCCAGGTTTTTGCAGCAGGTTCCCTGGCATCAATGGGATTTTGACCGCGACGCTGCGCAACTTGTAGCGGCGAATAGCCAAAGCCCACGTGACAAGGAACGCCGCGCAGCGCTTGGTATCGAATTTGCGGTGAAATCTGCCTATGCGGGTCTGATAGCACAGGCTGTCGAGAATATTGGCCCGGACGAGTTGACGATCCGCAGTATTGTGACCGGCCTGACCGAAGGGCAACTGGCTGGCATCGAAGGCGTGACTGTCATCGCCTCTCGTCCCGAGGGACTGGAAATCGAAACACCGCGCTATCGTGCCTTCACAAATATTCTTGCAGCTCTGGCGGCTTCTGGTGGTGAAATTGTTGAAATAGCGGGAAATGACGACATCTTGTTTACCGCGACGTCGAACAACCCGACGGCCCCCGGCGCAATCTTTAGCTTTGAACGGCAGGGCTATGGCGACTACCGCCATTTGATTTTTGTAAAACTGCCTGATCTTGCTGAAAGCTTGAACAACCTTGCCGCCAATGGTCTTACCCTTGAACACATCCATGACTATTAGGTGGCTGTTTGCGCTTGCTTTGGTGTTGCTTGGCTGGATCACGGTCATGGCGCTTGTGATGGTGTTCTCTGATGCCGCCCCGGCGGCCGTTGTGTTTTTTCCGTCCGAAGATTTTCTGAACCATGTTCCCGAAGGCACGTCGATCCTGTCGCGCACCTCGCTGACACTGATTCTTCAGGGCGAAACAACTGATTTCGGTCGCGCGCTCTATCAAGCGGGCGCGCTGTTTGTATTGCCAGCCGGGTTGACCGGTTGTCTGCCCTTGCCAAAACAGCCATGAACGCATCCAACCCTTGAACCGGCCCGCGCTTTGCGCCATCTAACAGCCAAAGCCCACCGCATTTAGGGAATGACGAAGAATGATCGAATTTGGCTCCGATACCGCCACGGCCCCCGCAGAAGACCTGATCAAGGAAACATCTGAAGCCACATTCATGGCCGATGTGATCGAGATGAGCAAAACCGTCCCGGTGATTGTCGATTTCTGGGCGCCCTGGTGTGGCCCTTGCAAAACGCTTGGCCCTGCGCTTGAGGCTGCCGTCACGGCCGCAGCGGGCAAGGTAAAGATGGTGAAGGTCAACGTGGATCAGAACCAGATGATTGCAGGCCAGTTGCAGGTGCAATCCATTCCAACGGTGTTTGCCTTCTGGGAGGGCAAACCCGTAGACGCCTTTCAGGGCGCACTGCCGCCTTCTGAAATTCAGGCCTTTGTCGACCGCACTGCCGACCTTGCAGGCGACGATGGTTTGGAAGAGGCGATTGCCGCCGCCGAAGAAATGCTGGCAGAGGGCGCGGCCATTGATGCTGCGCAAACCTTTGCCGCCATTTTGGAAGAAGACCCAAAAAGCGCAGCGGCCTATGGCGGCCTTGTCCGTGCGCATGTTGCTATTGAAGACCTTGATCAGGCCGAGGCGATTCTGAATGGCGCGCCTGCGGAAATCTCGACCAGCCCGGAACTGGAAGCCGCCCATGCGCAGCTTGAGCTTGCCAAGCAGGCCGCAGACGCTGGGCCAGTCGCTGAGTTACGGGCTGCCGTTGCTGCGGACGAGACGAACCTGCAGGCCCGCTATGACCTTGCCATCGCGCTCCATGCAAACGGAGAGGTCGAAGAGGCAGTTGCGGAATTGCTGGAGCTTTTCCGCCGCGACCGCGACTGGAATGATGGTGCCGCAAAGGCGCAGCTTTTCACAATCTTTGATGCTCTGACCCCAAAAGACCCCATCGCGCTGAATGGTCGTAGAAAACTCTCGTCGATGATCTTTGCGTAAACGCTGTTTCCAGCTAGGGTGTGTCTATGTTCTCAGTCGCTGATCTGCCAGACTCGCTGCCGATCTTCCCGCTACCCGGGGCCATCGTGCTGCCGCGGGCGCGCCTGCCGCTGCATATTTTTGAGCCGCGCTACCTCGCGATGATTGAAGACACGCTCAAGACGCCACATCGCCTGATCGGGCTGACCCAGCCGATCGGTACCGGCGAAGACCCACGCCTGCACGAAATTGGCTGTGCGGGGCGCGTCACGTCCTTCACAGAAACCGAAGACGGCCGTTACATGGTCACCCTTACGGGCATCGCACGTTTCCGCATTGGGAAAGAGCTTTCGGGCTTCACCCCGTATCGTCGTGCCGATGTTGAGTGGGGTGAATACACCCATGATCTGCATCGCAATGACCATGACGAAGGGTTTGATCGCACGCGTTTCCTTCCGGTGTTGCGCCGCTATCTCGAGACACAAGAGCTTTCGACAGACTGGGAAAGCCTGAAAGATGCCGAGGACGAGATGCTGATCAACGCACTTTCGATGCTTTGCCCGTTTGACCCCGAAGACAAACAAGCATTGCTAGAGGCCCAGACACTGACAGCCCGTCGTAAAACGCTGGTAACTTTGATTGAATTTTCCCTTTTGGGCGGTACTTCTGACGAGGTTATGCAATGAGCCACGAAGGAGAGTTTGACCGCAAAATGCTGGAAGCACTGGTCTGCCCCAAAACCCATAGCGTGCTTAGCTATGACGCGGAAAAGCAGGAACTGGTGTCCAAGGCCGCGCGGCTTGCCTTTCCCATCCGCAACGGCATTCCTGTGATGCTGGTGGATGAGGCGCGCAAGCTCGATTGACGTTGTCACCGCAAAAAGTTTTGAAAAAGAATAACTGGCAAACCCCCGCTTACCGGGCTGCGGCCACTTCCCCACGCTTCGCTGGCACGCTAACAATTTGAAAAACCTATCGGAGCATCCAATGCAAAACTTTCCCCGCCGTACCGTCCTTGCCCTTATTCTTGGGGGTCTTGCAGCGTGTGGCAGTAGCCAACCCTCTGATGTGGGTGTTGCGTCCCGTTCCGCAACGCCGCTCTATCCGAACGAAACGCCAGAGTTGCGCGCGCTCATCGAAAAATACGCTGCGATCTACGATGTGCCTGTCGATCTTGTGCACCGGGTTGTCATTCGCGAAAGCACCCACAACCCAGCGGCCCGGAATGGCCCCTATTACGGTCTTATGCAGATTTTGCCGCAAACCGCGCGGGGAATCGGATATGAGGGCACGGACGAAGGATTGATGGACGCCGAAACAAACCTGCGCTGGGGTGTCAAATACCTGCGCGGCGCATGGCTGTTGTCAGACGGCGACTATGACACAGCAGTAAGCTGGTACGCACGCGGCTATTACTATGAGGCCAAACGCCGTGGCATGCTGGAAGAAACCGGGCTGCGGTGAGTGGGTTTGAAGATGCGTACGATTCACAAGAAATTGTGAGTTCCGACAGACCTCTAGTCAGAGAATATTTGAAAAGCTTACGTTTGCGGATTTTTCTTTAATAATTTCAATGTAATGCACCACCAAAGTGCAAGATTTGAAGACATTCCGACGGCTCACCCCCATCTTCCGGTAAAGGACCAATCCATCCACAAGGAATACCGCCGGTTAAAAAGGCTTTGTACATTTGTTTAAACAAAGGTGATTGATCCATACCTGCGTAGCAAATTCCTTCAATTATACGAGAAATGTAGTTGTGGATTTCATTAAAAAAAACGTTAATTATTTCCTGAAAATTTTGTTCATCAACCACCACGCCTTCAAGAGTACTAGCTAGGAAACTCCGCACCTCGTTCCGACGAAATGAATCACTCACAATTTCAAAAAAGTTTCGACTGAAGTCATCGAATTTCGATCTAAAAACCCTGCCAAGGCGAAGCCTTTCCTCGTTTACTAAACCATTCTCATACTTGAGTCTGCCAGCTTCATCTTCCACAACTCCAACGAAGTATTGAAAAGGCCAGGGTTCTGGCAAATCCCAGATCTCCTGAGATGTCATCATTTCATGAGCTTTCTTCACATCTGTTAATACCGAGAAATACTCAGGTTTTTCCATTTGTTGGGCGTTTATGCCGATTGCTTTCAGAAAAATATCGTCTTTTAACAGAAGCTCGATTTGCTCTAAATCCCGTTTTTTGATCGCATCATCAACTTCAATGAAATCTAAAACCATCTACCAACCCAACAATTTTTGGAGTATCATCTGCTGGCGATAACAATCATAAATTGTGCAACTAATCAACGCAGTTCAGCAGTAGAAGGCTCGCGCTGAATAAACTGGTGACAACGCAACAAACTGGCTAAGACTTACCTGCCAGCAGTACCCAATACCGAACAGAAAAGACCACCATGACCGACGACAACCATACCACCCATGACGCCGAAGAAGACGCGCGCAACCGTGACATCAAGATTTATGTGAACGGTGAAATTCTCCACCGGGATGAAGCGAAGGTTTCCGTTTACGATTCAGGCTTTATGCTGGGCGATGGCATGTGGGAAGGGATGCGCCTTTACAACGGCACATGGGCGTTTTTCGATGAACATATGGATCGGTTGTTTGACAGTTGCAAAGCGGTATCGCTCGACATCGGGATGAACAGGGCAGGGGTTCTGGACGCGCTGACCCAAACGGCTGCTGCAAACAACATGACCCACGATGTGCATTGCCGCCTGATGGTGACGCGCGGGGTGAAGGTGAAACCGTTTCAGCACCCCAGCCTGTCACGCACCGGCCCGACCGTCGTGATCATCATGGAACATTCAAAACCCGCAACCAGCCTGCAGGCCAAAGGCATTCGTCTTGCCACCGTTCCGCAGGTGCGTGGCCTGCCAATGTCGCAGGACGCGAAATACAATTCCCATTCTAAGCTCAATTGCGTGATCGCCTGTCTTCAGGCTGAACAGGCTGGCGCGGACGAAGGGTTGATGTTGGACCCGCATGGGTTTGTGAACACCACCAACGCCTGCAATTTTTTCATCGTCCGCAAGGGCGAGGTTTGGACCTCGACCGGGGACTACTGCATGAATGGCGTCACCCGGCAAAAGGTGATCGACCTGTGCCGTGCAAATGACATTCTGGTTTTTGAAAAGAATTATTCCCTGTTTGAGGCTTACGGTGCGGACGAGGCGTTTTTGACCGGCACCTTTGGCGCACAAACGCCTGTCGCTGAAATTGATGGAAAACCGATTGGCACCCATTCGGGCATTGGGCCGGTGACGGCAAAACTTCAGGGGCTCTATCGCGCGCTTGTGGCTGCAAATACAGGCGGTTGAAACAAGCATTTTGCGGTCTGGAAAACTTGCAAGTTTTGCAAATCGGGCTTTTTTGACCGTTAAACTCTTTAAAGTTCGGGCCGAATCCTAACGCATCGTTAAACCTGACGTCCCTGTAAAAGCTTTGGCAGGTCCCCGGTAAGTCCGGCGGCCTCTCGGATAAACGTGCGCCGCAATCCGGGCATTGCGTTCACCGCGCCAAGCCCCAGATCGCGGGCGAATCTCAGGAATGCATTATCGTTTGAAAACAGTCTGTTAATGCTGTCTGTCGCGGCCACCAATGTTGCTGTATCCCAACGCCGCCATTGCTGGTAGCGGTCCAGTACGTCCACCGCGCCGAAATCTTCACCGCGTCTGCGCGCCTCGATCAGCACTTCCGCCAGAGCCCCGACATCCCGCAATCCAAGGTTCAGCCCTTGCCCCGCAATCGGATGCACCCCATGCGCCGCATCCCCGATCAGCGCCAGTCTGGGGGCCACAAAACTATCCGCAAGCGTCAGGTTCAGAGGGTAGGTAAAGCGTTGACCCGCAAGGGAAAATTTACCGAGGAAGCTGCCAAAGCGCGGCTTCAGAACCTCCAGATATTCGTCATCGCTTAGCGCCTGAATGCGTGCTGCGGCTTCGTGTGTTTCGCTCCAGACAATCGACACTTTGTTGCCCGGTAGTGGTAAAATCGCGAGCGGTCCGGGGGGCATAAAAAACTGATGCGCAATACCGTGGTGTGGCAGTTCATGCTCAATCGCGCAAACCAATGCGGTTTGGCCATAGTCTTTGCCGGTGCGTTTGATGCCAGCACGTTCTGCAGTGCCACTTTTTCGCCCGTCAGAACCAACGATAAGGCGGCCTTTCAGTTGCCTGCCGCTGGCGAGGGAAACCGACACTCTGGAGCCATCAACTTCTTGATTTATAACAGTTTCACCCGGCACATGCGTGATCCCTGGGTGGGCTTCCATCGCCTTTAAGAAGGCCGCATAGAGGAACCGGTCTTCCAGCATGAACCCCATTGGGCCTTCTTCGATTTCAGCATGATCGAAATGCAGCATCCAGGGGCTTGGCCCTTCGCCAGCGCGGCCATCGGTGATCTTGATTTCCAGAATTGGTTGTGCATTCGCAGAAACACCTGCCCAGACTCCAATTGCCGAAAGCAACCGCTGCGACGCAATCGCCAGCGCATACCCCCGCCCGTCAAACCCCGCATCTGCCCGCGCACCTGCGGGCTGCGCATCAATTACCGTGACAGAAAACCCCGCATCCGCCAGCGCCAGCGCCAGCGCCGGGCCGTTCAGCCCACCACCAACGATCAAAATATCCGAGTCATAGGTCATGCCCCTCAATATGGTCAGCGATGTGGGATTGTCCATGCGCTTCGGTGCCGCTACCGTCTGCACAAACAGGGAGGCGGCGATATGTCCAATGATTGGCTTAGAATGACGGCAGCGGAACTTGGCCGTGGGATTGGCGCGGGTGAAATTGATCCGGTTGCGCTGACGCAGACATATCTTGATGCGGTTAATGCGCATCCGATGACTGACCGTATCTATGCCCGCCTAACAGAGGAACGCGCGCTTGCCGAAGCGAAAGCAGCATCAGGGCGTGCAAAAATGGGTTTTCGGCTGGGCCCGCTCGACGGCGTTCCTGTTTCCTGGAAAGACCTTTTTGACACAGCGGGCGTTGCGACCGAAGCGGGCTCTGCCCTGCTTAAGGGCCGCGTCCCAGAGATTGATGCCGAGGTGCTGCGAAACGCAACCGCAGCAGGTCTTGTCTGCCTTGGAAAAACGCATATGTCCGAGCTCGCGTTTTCAGGTCTGGGTCTCAACCCAGTCACGGCCTCGTCGCCCTGTGTGAACGATGAGCAGGCCGTTTCCGGTGGCTCGTCTTCAGGGGCGGCAGCCTCTGTCGCATTTGGCTTGGCCCCTTGTGGAATTGGCTCTGATACGGGTGGATCAGTCAGGATACCTGCGGCTTGGAATGATCTGGTGGGTTTAAAGACCACGGCTGGCCGTGTGTCGTCAGATGGTGTTGTTCCGCTTTGTAAAACTTTCGATACTGTTGGGCCACTGTGTCGTTCTGTCGAAGATGCGGCGCTGATGCTGGCCGCACTGGAAGGTGGAAAAGCAGCTGATCTGACTGGTGCGAGCCTTAAGGGTACACGCCTCATGATACTAAAAACCGCAGCAATGGACGATCTGCGTGAAAAAGTCGCCGAAGGGTTTGAAGGCGCGGTCAACAAACTTAGTGCCGCCGGAGCAGAGATTGATCATGCCGAGATTCCAGAAGTGGCAGAGGCACTGGCTTTGTCCGCAGTTCTGTTCACGACGGAAGCCTACGCAGAGTGGCGCGACGTTATCGAAGCGAATCCAACATTGATGTTTGACGAAATACTGGAACGTTTCCGTGCGGGCGGCAGTTTTTCCGGCGTCGAATATTTACAGGCTCGTGAAAAGATGATGGCGCTGCGCGAAGTATATTTCGCAAAAACAGCAGGTTATGATGCTGTCATCCTGCCAACTTCGCCAATAATGCCACCGAATGCTGAAAGATTGCAAAGCGATCATGGTTACTATGTCACTGAAAACCTGCTCGCGTTACGCAACACACGGATTGGCAACCTAATGGGGGTGGCAGGTATCACGCTTCCAACTGGTGTGCCTTCGGTCGGAATAATGTTCCTGACCCCGCCCAATTCTGAAGAACGGCTGTTGCGCGTAGGTGCTGCTGCAGAGGCGGCGCTGGCTTAAATGCCACATAGGATAGACCCAAGCACATAATTTTGCGGCGTTTTTCTGGACCAGCAGCGTTCATCTTTGTATCCTTCTTTCAAACGGGGCGAAATGATCCCGATGTTTGAGGCAAAAATGATAGCTCCAGAGCGGTTTTCGAACCTGCCAGAATACGCATTCCCGCGATTGCGGAACCTGTTGGACGCGCATGCGCCCGGCGGTGACGTTTTGCATATGAGTATCGGAGAGCCGCAGCATGATTTTCCAGAGTGGGTGGGCGATGTCATCGCTGAAAATGCCCATGAATTCAGGAAATACCCACCGAATGATGGCTCGCCGGAATTGCTTAACGCGATCGCAGGTTGGATCAGCCGCCGTTACGGTGTTTCAGTCGCGCTTGATCGCCAGATCATGGCGCTGAATGGCACGCGTGAGGGTTTGTACAATGCCGCGATGGCGTTGTGCCCGGAAACCAAGGGCGGGAAGCAACCGGTATTTCTTATCCCGAACCCGTTTTATCAGGTTTATGCGGTCGCGGCGCTTTCTGTCGGTGCAGAGCCTGTTTTTGTGCCTGCCATTGCGGAAAACGGCTACTTGCCCGACTACGCCGGTTTGCCCGAGGACGTGCTTGAGCGGACGGCAATTGCCTATATCTGCTCGCCGGCGAACCCGCAGGGCGCAGTGGCAAGCCGTTCGTACTGGGCAGAACTTATTTCATTGGCTGAAAAACATGATTTCCAAATTTTTGCTGATGAATGTTACTCCGAGATTTATCGCAAAACTCCGCCAACGGGTGCGTTGCAAGTAGCAAGTGAACTTGGTGCTGACCCTGAAAGGGTTTTGATCTTTCACTCTCTTTCGAAACGTTCAAACCTACCGGGTTTACGATCCGGGTTTGTTGCGGGTGGGCCAGAAAGTATTCGCCTTATCAAACAACTTCGGGCTTATGCCGGTGCTCCGCTTCCACTGCCACTTCAACGCGCAGCAGAAAAGCTTTGGGCGGATGAAGAACATGTTGCTGAGAACCGCGCACTGTATCAGGCTAAGTTCGCGGTTGCTGACAAAATTTTTAAAGGTGTTAAGAATTATTTCGCACCTGAGGCTGGCTTTTTCCTTTGGCTTCAGGTGGATGACGGTGAAGAGGCGGCGCTTAAACTTTGGAAAGAAACCGGGGTCAGGGTGCTTCCTGGTGCGTATTTGAGCCGTACAGTTAACAATTATAATCCGGGTCAGGGCTACATCCGTGTCGCCATGGTGGCCCCAATACAAAAAATGCAGCACGGGCTGACGCAGCTACGTGACTGCCTCTACGGGTAAGGACAGGTAAAGAATGGCAAGCTATCAGATAAGACAAAGAGAGCGCCTTTTGGACAGCGATACACAGGCTGCCCTAGAACGACGCGGCAAGGAACTGTTGGGCGTTGGCCTGATACTGCTTGGTGTGATGGTTGTGCTGATGCTTTTGTCTTATGTGCCTGAAGACCCGAGCTGGCTTTCCGCAACGGATGAGCCTGCGAAAAACTGGCTCGGTCGTTTCGGAGCGTCTATTGCTTCGCCGCTTTACGTCATCGTTGGGTGGGGCAGTTGGGGCATTGCCGCCGTTTCATTGACCTGGGGGCTACGGTTTATTACGCATCACGGGGAAGAATGGGCGCTGAACCGGCTGATTTTTGCGCCGATCGCAATCGCGCTTGCCTCTGTTTATGCGTCGACACATGTGCCGGCCTCTGAATGGACTCATAGTTTTGGTCTGGGTGGGCTGTTTGGTGATACGGTTTTGGGCGCAGTATTGGGTGTAGCCCCTGTCACAGCTACCTTTGGTTTGAAAATTCTGTCCTTCTTCATGGGCATTGCAGCCGTTTCGATGCTTTTATTCGTAATGGGTTTCACCCTGCCCGAACTAAAGCGTTTTGGGCGCTTCCTGCTCGTTGGTCTGGTCATGACATATGCAATGCTTTTGCGGCTTGTGGCCAAAGGTGTTGTTGGCACCGTTCGCGCGGTGCAACATTTCAAAGAAGCGCGTCAGGCCCGCCTTGACGATGCGCGGGTTGCGAACGACGAAGCCGTTGCCAATGCCGCCCTGCATACTGTTGGCGTTTCGGCAAGAGCCCAGGTTTTGCGTGCTGAGCCGCTGGTGACAGCGCCAGCACCTTTAGGTGAACAGTTTGAAGAACCCGCCTACGAACCAAAGTCAAAGCCCGGATTGATTGCAGCGCTTATGAAGCGGCGGTCAACACCCGAACCAGAATTGGTAGAGCCAGAACCGTTAGAGTATACACCTGACGCAGAAGGTGGCGAAGAACGTATCAAGGAAAAAATCGCTGACGTGATCAAGGCACGTTTGCGCCAAAACCCAATTTTGCAAGTTGACCGGTCAGAGCCGCAATTGACACGTGGGCGCGGCCCACAACCTTTGGTGCTTAGCACAGAGCCACCAGTTCAAGCACAAAATCAATTTCAGCACGGCGCGGCTGAAATGGCGGATGAAATGGAAGTGCAAAGCTATGTGTTGGAAGATCCAATAAAAATTCCAACGGCACCGCCGCGTTCCGTCGTGCAGCACGCACCAAAAAAAGCTGTCCAGCCTTCCCGCAAGGCCCGTGCCGAAGCGCAGCCAAATTTGCAGTTTGAAGAAAGTCACGCGGCGTATGAGACACCCCCGCTATCTTTGCTGACAAACCCAGTTATCGTAGAGCGCCATCACCTGTCAGACGAGGCGTTGGAAGAAAACGCCCGGATGCTGGAAAGCGTGCTTGATGACTATGGTGTCAAAGGTGAAATCGTTTCTGTACGTCCCGGTCCGGTTGTTACGATGTATGAACTTGAACCAGCACCAGGCCTTAAAGCCAGCCGCGTGATTGGTCTGGCAGACGATATCGCACGTTCCATGTCGGCGTTGTCTGCGCGAGTTTCGACAGTCCCAGGCCGAAGCGTGATTGGTATCGAACTGCCAAACGTGAACCGTGAGAAAGTGGTTTTACGCGAAATATTGTCTGCACGTGATTTTGGTGACAGCAACATGCGTCTGCCGCTGGCGCTGGGCAAGGATATTGGCGGTGATCCAATCGTTGCGAACCTTGCTAAAATGCCGCATTTGCTGATTGCCGGGACCACCGGTTCAGGTAAATCCGTTGCGATTAACACCATGATCCTAAGCTTGCTTTACAAGCTTTCACCCGAAGAATGCCGGATGATCATGATTGATCCGAAAATGCTGGAACTGTCAGTCTATGATGGCATTCCACATTTGTTATCACCTGTTGTGACCGACCCGAAAAAGGCCGTGGTTGCCCTGAAATGGGTCGTGGGTGAAATGGAAGAACGCTATCGCAAAATGTCAAAAATGGGAGTGCGCAACATCGAAGGATTCAATGGCCGGGTGCGTGACGCGCTGGCGCGGAACGAGATGTTTAATCGCACGGTTCAAACCGGATTTGACGACGATACCGGAGAGCCAATTTTCGAGAGCGAAGAATTCGCACCCGAAACCATCCCCTACATTGTGGTGATCGTGGACGAGATGGCCGATCTGATGATGGTGGCTGGCAAGGAAATCGAGGCCTGCATTCAGCGTCTTGCGCAGATGGCGCGGGCCTCGGGCATTCACCTGATCATGGCGACACAGCGTCCGTCCGTTGATGTGATTACCGGTACAATCAAAGCGAACTTCCCAACAAGAATTTCGTTTCAGGTGACGAGCAAAATCGATAGTCGCACCATTTTGGGCGAGCAGGGTGCCGAACAACTGCTTGGCATGGGTGACATGCTTTACATGGCGGGTGGTGCAAAGATCACGCGTATTCACGGTCCATTCTGTTCGGACGAAGAGGTTGAGGAAATTGTGAACTACCTCAAAACCTTTGGCCCGCCAGAATATATGAATGGTGTTGTCGATGGCCCTGACGAGGGCACCGAAAGCAGCATCGATCTTGTGCTGGGTCTTAGCGGAAATGGTGACGCAGAAGATGCGCTTTATGACACCGCTGTTGCAATTGTGATCAAGGATCGCAAGTGTTCGACGAGTTACATCCAGCGCAAACTGGCCATTGGTTATAATAAGGCTGCGCGCCTTGTCGAACAAATGGAAGACCAAGGGCTCGTGTCAGCAGCAAACCACGTGGGAAAACGTGAAATTCTGGTGCCCGAGCAGCAATAAGCATAAGCAAGAACAGGCTCATAGTGAATTTATGGGCCTGTTGGGGGTGCAGAGGAAGCTAGGAAGACCTAAGTAAAAGCTATGAAGTGGTTAACAATGTTTTTGGCGCCCGCTGTTTCGCTGGCGCTCGCAGTTCCGGCAGCGGCTGATATTATCCCTCTGTCGCAATTGTCGCGTTATATGAATGATCTTCGGACCGCCAAGGGTGAATTTACCCAGATCAATGGCGATGGGTCTATTTCCACCGGGCAAGTCTACATCAAACGCCCTGGCAGAGCGCGGTTTGAATACAATGCCCCTGACTCAGCGGTTATGCTGGCGGGCGGCGGACGCGTTGCAATTTTTGACGACAAGTCGAATGTGGAGCCTGATACCTATCCGCTTGGACGAACCCCTCTGAAACTTATCCTCGGGCGCAACATCGACCTTGAAAGTGAAAACATGGTCGTTGGTCATAGCAGCGACGGTCCGACGACCTCTGTAACGGCACAGGACCCTGCACATCCGGAATACGGCTCTATCCAACTGGTCTTTACCGATAACCCGGTTGAGCTGCGTCAATGGGTTATTACCGATGACGTAGGCGGGCAGACAACGGTGATCTTAGGGGAACTGGAAAAAGGTGTTCAAATCTCCTCGATCCTGTTCAGTATTCCCTTTGAAACTGAACAAAGGCAGCGCAACTAGCGCTGCCTTGAAAAAACTAGCGCCCACAACTCAGCAACTGCCTGTTATAGGTTTCTGCGCGTTGCGAAACTTCGCCTGCCACCCGCAACAACCACGCTTTATTGCGATACGAGCCACGCGTGTAACCTGTGCGGCCTTCATGATAGGCTAAGTACTGGTTGCGTGCGTCAGATCGGGAAATACCCAAATCTTCTGTTGATTGAGACATGTACCAACCCATGAAATCAGTCGCATCATCAATATCATCGCGTTGCGCACGACGACGCCCGGTATTCTGGCGATACTCATCCCAGGTGGCATCCAGAGCCTGGCTGTACCCATAGGCTGAAGACTGGCGCCCCATTGGAATAACGCCAAGCGCATAGCGGTGCGGTGTGCGCGCGTTACTGACAAATTTGCTTTCCTGATAGATGGTTGCCATCTGAACATGCACAGGCACGCCCCACCGTCTTTCTGTACTGCGCATCGCTCTCAGGTAGTTGGGGCGTTGACTGACAATACTGCAGGCATCATCAAGATTTCTGGGCGCAGTGTTGTTACTGCTGCCACAGGCGGCTACCAAAACCATCAAAGCTGTCGCGCGAAGAAGTCTGCTCATGTGCCTCTCGCTTTTTATTTTTTCTTATCATAGCCGAAACATGACGCGGGCGAAAAGCAAAAGTTGGTGACGCGTTCTCACAAAGTAATTTTGCTGTACCAGGAGGTCAGCGTTTCATTGTGCGCCACAGACTGTTTCCATAAAAATCAGTGCCTTCGCATAGACAAATCACCGCATAAAGGATTAGTAAAAGGGGCAGAGGCTAATAATAATATGTTTAAAACACGTGCTAAATATCACTTGGGGCAAGTTGTCCGGCACCGGAAACATCCGTTTCGCGGTGTCGTGTTTGACGTGGATGCGATGTTCTCAAATACTGAAGAATGGTATGACTCCATCCCTGAAGACAGCAGACCAAAAAAGGAACAGCCTTTTTACCATCTTCTGGCCGAGAATGACCAAAGCTATTACGTAGCTTACGTTTCAGAACAGAACCTTGTTGCAGACTATACGGGGCAACCTGTTAGCCACCCTGACCTTCACGACCTTTTCGGCGATTTCGAAGATGGGTGTTACCCGCTGCAGTTCCAGCTGAATTAATACCCGAGCGCACAGCCGTCTTTTCGTGGGTCTGATGCGCCCTGTAACGTACCTGTTTCCCGATCAATCAGAATTGCCTGTGCGCCACCAATCGGCCCTGGTGGGATGCTTACACTGTGCCCCAAATCGGTCAATTCCTGCCTTACCTTGTCTGAATATCCGCGTTCGACCTTCATGTTGCCGTCTTCGGAAAAGCAGCGAGGTGTATCAATCGCAGTCTGCGCATCCATGCCAAAATCAACCAGGTTCGACAGAAACCTTGCGTGGCCACAGGATTGATACTGCCCGCCCATAACCCCGAACGGCATTGTCACGCGCCCGTCTTTTCTGAGCATTCCGGGAATAATCGTGTGCATTGGGCGTTTGCCTCCCCCTGCCTCGTTCGGATGCCCCGTTTCCAATGTGAAACCGGACCCGCGGTTCTGAAACAAAATCCCAAACTTGTCGGAACTCAGGCCCGATCCAAAACTCGCGAATATTGAATAGATCAGAGAAACTACCATCTGATCCTTATCGACGACGGTTAAGTAGATTGTATCTTTGTGGACCTGCTCGGAAAGTCGCGTAGCGCTTTCTATTGCACGTTTCGGGTCGACAAGTGCTGCCAGATTGGCCGCAGTTTCAGGTGCAATCATGTATTCCGTTCGCATCATATGATCTGCATCTGCAATAAACCGATTGCGTGTGTCGTAGGCCAGCTTGGATATCTCGGCCTCAATGTGTGCACGTTTGCTTCCCAGAGGGTCCATGTCGGCGATATCGAAATGAGCAAGCATATTTGCCATCAGGATTGCCGTTGCACCCTGTCCATTCGGCGGATGCTCAACCAGTTCAGTGCCTTTGTAGAGACCACTCACAGGGTCAGTATAGTCGCAGGCAGTCGCTGCAAAATCGTCAAGTGTGTGTTTGCCACCTTCTGCTTTAAGCGCTTTCACCATGTCTTCGGCAATGGCACCCTGATAAAATCCAGCGCGGCCTTCAGCCGCGATGTGACGCAGCGCTTCTGCTTGTTTTGGTACGCGAAAAACCTGGCCGGGTATCGGGGCTTTGCCATTTAAAAGAAAATCCTTGCGTGCGGTTCCGGTCAAGTTGCCCACAGCTTCCGCCCAATCAAAAGCGACCCGTGGCGCAACCGGGATACCCGCATCTGCGTAGTAGATGGCCGGTGCAAGCGCCGCTTTTAAACCAAGTTTACCCCAGTCTTTTGATAGTCTGCAGAATGCGTCTACAGCCCCAGGAACCGTTACAGAATTTGCCCCACCCACGGGAACGACTTTGTTGCCCTGTTCCCGCAATTCTGCAGAAGATAGGCCTGCTGGTGCCCGACCCGATCCATTAAGGGCGATAATGTCTTCGCTTCCTGGGGGTTTCAGCAAAACGAAGCAATCTCCACCGATGCCCGTCATCTGCGGTTCGCAAATGCCCAACAGCACGGCTGCCGCAATAGCAGCATCAACGGCATTTCCGCCGGATTCCAACATTTGAACAGCAACTTTCGCCGCCAAAGGGTGCGAGGTCGCACACATGCCGTTTGTGGCATAAACGAGGGATCGTCCTGGTTGCTGAAAATCACGCATCATCTACCTCCGGTGTGTAAACGGAGATTAAGGAGGATGTTAAAGGAAGCCAAGCCCAGAGATGGTATTATGATCCTCGACGTCGCACGCTGGGTGGGGGCTGTGAAGCACGACGCCGAGGGAAGCTATATGCAGCTACCCGAGCATCTTGGTGTTGCATTCAGGCGTTGATACGGATTCATTGAGGCTAGATTGTGGCTTTTGCGAGCGGGAAATCTAGTCTTGCTTCTGCATCTAGAGTTTTGGGGAAATATAAATAACTAATTTAAAACAATATGTTAAGATCTAAAGAAGGCTCGAGGATTTGCTTTTCTAGTGATCCCGCAGATAAGCAAGTCAGACAGCGTTATTGCAGGTAGGTTACGTTTTCTCCAACCCAATATGGAAAGACAAAATATTTTTTCCTCCCGCCCGATTGTATTGAAGGTTGTCCGACAATTCCCCGATCAGGAACCATCCAAACCCACCTTCAGGTAACTCACAGATATCATTGGATAAAACTTGAAGATGCCCAACTGGTAGCGTGCTGTTCGGTAGTGGAAGACCATCATCCGAAACAACGCACTTCACCTGTTGATTCTCGAGCGTGATTCGCAGATCGATCTTACCTTCGTGCGTTATGGGATAAGCATGTTCCACGATGTTGTTCAGGACTTCTGCCAAAGCTAGTTCAACTTTCCGACGGGCTTCGGGTGTTGTTCCAAGACCGCCTAATTTTCGAAGCACCTTTTCAAGCGCGCGCCGCACTGAAAGTGGATCACTTAAGAACGTTATCCGTAGCTCGTTCTTTTGCATTTCAGGAGGTAAAGTTTCGCCGTTTTTCATACCCTAAGAAACCCATATGTCTTTTCACAGGACATGATTCTGGTTCAATGCAACTTCAGTATTTGGATGGATCTTAAAGATTGTATCCATCCGGGTCAGGTGAAACACTTTTTGCACGGTTGGGGTCAGGTCAGCCAACTCCATCGACGTACCTTGTTTGATTTTTTTCAGCGCCGCCACAATCGCGCCGAGTCCGCTGCTGTCCAGAAAACTGACAAGTGACATATCCAAGACCACCCGGTCTGGCGCGGTTTGTGTCAGTTCCCGCATTCTGTCTTTGAACTGAATTGCGCTGGCTGCATCCAGTCTGTTTTCACGAAAGGTGATTAATAAGACACCGTTTTTTTCTTCAGCGACTAGATTCATCGAGTTCCCCATCAAGAAGTGCCGATGCAGACTAGACGCCAATCCTTACCATTCGGTATGTAAGCGAGTAGAAATGAACTGAGAATAAGAAGGGTTTTATCGTGAAAGACGTCGTTATCGCAGGTGCTGCGCGCACGCCTATGGGTGGTTTTCAAGGTGTCTTTGATAGTGTGGAAGCCTCTGTTTTGGGAGGCGCCGCGATCAGCGCTGCACTCGTAAATGCGAAGGCTTCACCACAATCGGTAGAAGAACTTTTGATGGGGTGCGTTTTACCTGCTGGGCAGGGTCAGGCGCCTGCACGTCAGGCCGGGTTCGCAGGGGGGCTGGACAAGACGGTGCCAGCCACAACCCTAAATAAAATGTGCGGCTCCGGGATGAAAGCGGTGATGATGGCGGCTGATCAGATCGCGACCGGTCAGACAGGCATCATGGTTGCAGGTGGGATGGAGAGTATGACCAACGCACCTTACCTATTGCCGAAAATGCGAGGTGGTGCCCGGATAGGTCACCAAAGCGTGCAGGATTCAATGTTTCTGGATGGTCTGGAAGACGCGTATGACAAGGGTCGCCTTATGGGAACTTTTGCAGAGGACTGCGCTGAAAAATACCAGTTCACGCGCGAAGCACAGGATGAATATGCGCTCAGGTCACTTTCAAATTCTTTAAATGCGCAATCCTCTGGCGCATTTGAAGGAGAGATTGCAGCGGTAACCGTGAAAACCCGTAAAGGCGACATCGTTATTGATGAGGACGAACAACCCGCAAAGGCGCGACCCGAAAAAATCCCACAGCTAAAACCAGCCTTTCGGAACGAGGGAACAGTGACGGCAGCGAATTCCTCGTCCATCTCTGACGGTGCTGCAGCGCTTGTCATCGCAAGCTCAGACGCAGCGAAAGAGGCTGGCTTGAATATTCGTGCGCGGATTGTCGGCAAAACGAGCCACGCGCAAGAACCCGAATGGTTCACGACAGCCCCGGTTGCAGCGACCAAGAAGCTTCTCGATCAGATCGGCTGGTCTGTAGATGAAGTGGAACTTTGGGAAGTTAACGAAGCTTTTGCAGTTGTACCGATGGCATTCATGCGTGAAATGGGCATCCTGCGTGAGAAAATGAATGTAAACGGTGGTGCCTGTGCATTGGGCCACCCGATTGGCGCGTCTGGTGCGCGCATTATCGTGACCCTCCTCAATGCGATGGAAAAACGCGATCTTAAACGCGGTGTTGCGGCGATTTGTATTGGCGGTGGCGAAGGGACTGCCATCGCGATTGAGCGTCCATGAGAGCGGATTACACAACACTTGCAAAAACAATAGCTAGCTTGACGGAGGGCGAGACGGATGTTGTCTCGCTCATGGCAACGGTCGCCTGCGAGATTCATCATTCTGACGCCAGGTTCAACTGGACGGGTTTTTACAGGAATGTAGGTGATGAGATCCTGAAAATTGGGCCCTATCAGGGCGGGCACGGGTGTCTCGTTATTCCGTTCACGCGCGGGGTGTGTGGGGCTGCAGCGCGCACAGGTCAGGTGCAACTCGTGGCGGATGTTGATGCTTTCCCGGGTCATATTGCCTGTGCGTCTTCAACGCGTTCAGAAATCGTGCTTCCTGTCTGGGGAGCCTCGGGAAATTTGTTGGGGGTGTTTGACATTGACAGCGATCAGCCCAACACTTTCACGACTTACGACGCCGAGCAAATAGGGCAAATATTGAACTCTGTGTTCAGGGTTTAGCGCAGGAGCCTCCGGCGGGGATATTTCTGGAAACTGGTGAGATGCATTTTTCGCTTGCGTCGACTCAGTACTTTATTGCATCGTGAAAAAAACAGTGAAAATTTCACCAAAGGTTTCATGACCCGTGCTGCACTCTGATTCATTTCAAGCCAAAAGTCTTGGTGCGGATCTGCGTACCTTACGAAAAGCACGCGGCATGACGTTGACCGAGTTGGCCGAGGTCTTGAGGCGGTCTGTTGGGTGGCTGTCGCAGGTGGAGCGGGATTTGTCTGAGCCGTCCGTGACGGATCTGCGGGAAATTGCGTCTGTCTTGGGTGTGCCAATTTCGATGTTGTTCGGACATGTAAATGTTCCTGTGGATGAGCAGGGGTTCATTGTACGCAAAGGAGCCCGACGCGAAATTGGCATCAACAAAGCCGGGCTTAGTGAGGAGTTGCTTTCACCCGATTTGACTGATGATTTTGAAGTTGTCCATTCAACGTTCGAGCCACATTCAGAGGTCAAAGATATTATCACACGCCCAACGCAGGAAGTGGCTTATCTGATTTCCGGCAAGCTTGATTTGTGGATCGGCGGTCGGTTTTTCACCGTTTACGCCGGCGACAGTTTCCGAATTCGGGGTGAGCCTCATCGCTGGATCAACCCTTATGATGAGCCTGCAGTTGCGATCTGGGTGATCGCTCCACCGGTCTACTAGGGGCGACGATGAGCTTTCAGGCGTGGACCATATTTGCACTGTTTTGGGTCGTCTTTGTTGTGACGCCCGGGCCGAATGCGGTGAATTGCATTTCCAACGGTATGGCGCTGGGGTTTAGGCGAGCTTTGCCGGGAGTTGCTGCTATCTTATGCCAGGCTGTGCTGTTTTTGGTGCTGTCAGCGTTGGGTATCACGGCATTGATCGCGGCATCCCCAACGGCCTTTTTCTGGGTAAAGATGTTGGGGGCCGGGTTTCTGATCTATCTTGGCATTCGCAGCTGGATGAATGCCGGTCAACCTGTGACGGCAGATGGACGCCCCGCGCGTTCTGTGTTTTGGAAGGCGTTTTTGATCGCCACGATCAACGCGAAAAGTGTGGCGGGGTATCTGGCTGCATTTTCGCAGTTTGTGCAACCGGATGTGCCCATCTGGGATCAGATGATGTGGATCATGCCGACAGCGCTTACGATCACTGCGCTCAGCTATTGTAGCTACACTGCGCTTGGCTCTGGATTGGGCCGGCTCGCGATAGGGGCTGTTCTGAACGTCTGGTTTCGCCGCACAATGGCTGCCTGTTTTATCGTTTATGGCATTTTTCTGGGCACTGCGACTGCCCCGCAATTGGGGAGGGGATAATGCATAAGGGTTCCTGTGAATGCGGTGCTGTGACCTATGAGGCGACAGGGGAAATGCGACCTGTAGTAGCCTGCCACTGTACCCAATGCCGCAAGACAAGTGGCCATTTCTGGGCGGCGACTTCAGTTCCGTCAGAGGTGTTGAATATTACAAAATCTGATGGTCTGAAATGGTATCGCTCCTCTGGTTTTGCGCGTCGCGCATTCTGTACCGAATGTGGTGCGAGCCTGTTTTACGAAATGGATGGTGAAGGTCGAATTTCTATTGGTGCGGGAACACTCGACAGTCCGACAAGCCTGCACACCGAAAAGCACATCTTTGTCCAAGACAAAGGCAATTACTACGACATTCCCGATCGCGAAACGCAGATCGACAGATATTAAGGAGACGAACCATGGCAGACATTCCAGCAAAGGCCCGCGTGGCCATCATTGGCGGCGGCGTCGTTGGCGCATCTACCCTGTATCATCTGGCAAAAGCGGGATGGACCGATTGTGTTTTGCTAGAAAAGAACGAGCTGACAGCAGGCTCAACATGGCATGCTGCCGGGAACGTGCCAACGTTCTCCACAAGCTGGTCAATCATGAACATGCAGCGTTACTCGACTGAGTTGTATTCGCGTTTGGGTGAAGAAGTTGATTATCCGATGAATTATCACCAGACTGGTTCACTTCGTCTGGCACATAGTAAAGAGCGGATGCAGGAGTTCGAACGTGCCGCAGCGATGGGCCGCTACCAGGGCATAGATATTGAAATTCTGACGCCCGGCCAAGCCAAGGAGCGCTATCCGTTCCTGGAAACGCACGATCTTGCGGGTGTTCTCTTTGATCCGGAGGATGGCGACATCGATCCAGCGCAGCTTACTCAGGCGCTGGCCAAGGGCGCGCGCGATATGGGGCAGAAGATTATCCGTTTCTGCCCGGCGACCGGTGTAACCCAAAAGCAAGATGATACATGGATCGTGCATACCGATAAGGGTGACATCGAATGCGACTATGTGGTCAATGCTGCTGGGTACTACGCTCAGCGTGTTGGTAAATTTTTTGAGCCTTACGGTGGTCGCGAAGTTCCGATGATGGTGATGAGCCACCAGTACCTGCTGTCGGAAGAGGTGCCTGAGATCATCGAGTGGTCCAAGGAAAATGGTCGCAAGCTGCCGCTGCTGCGCGATGTGGACACCTCTTATTATCTTCGCCAGGAGAAGAATGGTTTCAACCTCGGTCCGTATGAAGACACCTGTAAAGCCGCGTGGGAGGATCCGGCTGACCCGATGCCCGAGGATTTTTCGTTTCAGCTTTATCCCGATGACCTCGATCGTATCGAATGGCATATCGAAGATGCTATGGCACGGGTGCCGTTGCTGGGGACGTCTGGTGTCAACCGTGTCATCAACGGCCCGATCCCTTATGCCCCTGACGGATTGCCGATGCTCGGCCCGATGCCGGGTGTGAAAAACGCGTTCGAGGCGCATTCCTTCACTTTTGGAATTGCTCAGGGTGGTGGCGCGGGTAAATGCATGGCCGAGTGGATCATCGATGGTTACACCGAATGGGACATGTGGGCTGTCGATCCTCGTCGCTATACAGATTACACGGACCACGACTATTGCGTGCAAAAGGGGATGGAGACATACGGCAATGAATACGCCATGCATTTCCCGCATCACGAATGGCCTGCGGGCCGCAACAAAAAGCTGTCGCCTGTGCACGCTAAGATCAAGAAATTGGGTGGCGTGATGGGCGCCTATAACGGTTGGGAGCGTGCCAACTGGTTTGCTAAAGACGGTGACGATACCTCGTTGGAGGCAACCCACACATGGAACCGCTCTGGCCCGTGGGAGCAACGCATCAAGGAAGAATGCGAGAACGTTCGCGACAATTGCGGTGTGCTCGACCTTCCCGGCTTCTCGCGCTTTAAGTTGCGTGGTGACGGGGCTGCCGAAGCGTTGCGGGGGCTGGTTAGCGGGGGGTTGCCCAAGGTGGGCAGGATCAACCTCGTCTATATTTCTGACAGCCGGGGCCGAATCCTGACCGAGATGTCCTGCATTCGAACGGGCGAGAACGAGTTCTTGATGATCACTGCGGCAACCGCGCAGTGGCATGATCGAGATATTCTTGTGAACGCGATGCCCAAAGGTGTGACCGTCGAAGATGTGACCACAACCCGCGATACGCTGATTGTAACCGGACCAAAGTCGCGCGACATCCTGACCGAATTGACCGACGCAGATCTGTCAACAGGGTGGCTGACCCATCAGGCGGCCACGGTAGCGGGGCAGCCGGCTTTTCTCATCCGTGTATCCTTTGCAGGCGAGTTGGGTTGGGAAGTCCACGCGCTGAACGAACATATGCCTGCGATCTATGATGCGATCCTTGATGGTGGAGCCAAACCCTTCGGTATGTATGCGTTGAATTCGATGCGGCTGGAAAAAGGCTATCGCGCATGGAAAGCCGATCTGTCCACTGACTATTCGCTGCTTGAAGGTGGGCTGGAGCGTTTCGTAAAGCTCGACAAGCCGCAGGATTTCCCGGGCAAAGCCGCTATCCTTTCAGAGAAACAGCAGGGCGTGAAAAAATCCTTTGTTACGCTAGTCGTAGATGCTGGCAAAGCGGATGCACCTTACATGTCAACGATCTGGCACGATGGAAAGGTCGTTGGTGAAACCACGTCGGGTGCGTGGGGATATCGCGTGAATGCCTCGATTGCGCTTGGTATGGTGCAGATAGATCTTGCGGCGCCCGGAACCGAGCTCGAAGTCGAAATATACGGTGAGCGATGCCGTGCGGTCGTTCAAAAGGAAGAGCCGCTTTGGGATTCAGCAAACGAAAGGCTGCGGGCGTGAAGCTAAACGCGTTTTCACGGGGGGTTATAGAAACCTTCCGACTTGGGTTTGTTGCGACTGTTACATCGGATGGTCGCCCCAGCCTATCGCCGAAAGGTACATTTGTTGTACTGGATGAAGAAACGATAGCTTTTGGCGAAATCCGGTCACCGCAAACAATCGCCAATCTTGGCCATTGTGCAGAAGTCGAAGTGAATTTCGTCGATCAGTGGAAGCGGAAAGGTGTTCGGGTGCGCGGTACGACCCGGATTGTTGAAAGTGGGTCGGACGAGTTTGCCCGGATTTATCCGGAATGGGAGACTCTTTGGGGTGATCTGGCAAAGAGGGTGAACCGGATTGTCGTGATCCCGGTAGAAGACGCTAAACCGCTCACGACACCGCCTTATGATGATGGCGCAACGGAAGAAGATATGATCGTGCTTTACAAGGCCAAATATGCGGAGATTTACCCATGAGCAGGATTACTTTGTTGGATGGATCGATAGGTCAGGAAATTGTACATCGCGCCGGAGACCGGCCAACGCCGCTTTGGTCTGCCAGTGTAATGATTGAAAAACCGGGCATTGTGGGGGATGTGCACAACGACTATTTCGCTGCTGGCGCGACGATTGCCACGACGAATACCTATACTGTTTTGCGCGACCGCCTGGAACCCGTAGGCATGGCGGATAAACTGCCGGAACTTTTGGATTGTGCATTATGTGAGGCAGAAGCTGCGCGAAGCAAGCACGGTTCCGGGCGGATAGCCGGGGCGCTGGGGCCACTTATGGCCTCATACAGGCCAGAACTCTGCCCCCCTCCTGAGGAAGCAGAACGTGTCTACGACGAATTGGTGCAGATCATGGCGCCGCGAGTCGATTTGTTTAGTGCTGAAACGATGGCGTCGGTTGAACAAGCAGAAGGCGCGATGCGCGCAGCGGTGAAGAGCGGGAAACCAGTTTGGTTATCGGTAACGGTTGACGACGATGATGGTAGCAAACTGCGTTCAGGCGAAGGCGTCGAAGAACTGGCGCAGGTCGTAGGAAAATACCAACCAGAAGCCGTTTTGGTGAACTGTTCACGACCAGAAGCCGTGGCCACTGCGCTCGAGATTATCAAGGGGTTTGGCAAACCCTTTGGCGCTTACGCAAATGGCTTTACGCGTATTTCCGACGCTTTTTTGGAGGATCGCCCAACAGTTGACGTACTTGAAGCGCGAACTGATCTTGACCCTGTAGCATATGCTGATTTTGCGATGTGCTGGGTTGACATGGGTGCAACAATTGTTGGTGGTTGTTGCGAGGTTGGGCCAGCCCATATCGCGGAACTGGCGCATCGGCTAAAGGCCGATGGCCATGAGATTGTCTGATTAAGATGAGCACGCGAAGCCAGCCTCGTTCAGGTAATTCACTGCCTGCGTCAGATCACCGCGTTTGGCATTTCGATGTGATTGTGTCTGATGGGTTTGTTCTGACGGAAGCCGCAGCGGTGGTTGACGCTTTGCGAACGACCAATCGGGTGCTGGCAACACCTGTATTTGGCTGGACCTACAGGTCAGAAAATGGCGGCCCGGTTCAAAGCCTGAGCGAAGCATTTGTGAATACCGAACCCTTCATCGACAAACCTGCTGCGGACTATGCGTTTATCATTGGCAACAGTGACCCTGATTGTGCCGAGCTCTCTTTAGGGTTGGTCATTTCGAGCTATACCTACCGCAACGCGCAGGTCTTTCTTCTGGCAGAGGCTGCGAGCCGCTATATCAAGCAACGCGGCGAAAGCGCGAGCAAGCTTTCAACACATTGGGAAAACTCTGTTATCCTGCGTGAACGCATGGGTCTGTTTGACGC
Source organism: Pseudohalocynthiibacter sp. F2068 (assembly GCF_023015645.1). Lineage (NCBI taxonomy): Bacteria > Pseudomonadati > Pseudomonadota > Alphaproteobacteria > Rhodobacterales > Paracoccaceae > Pseudohalocynthiibacter > Pseudohalocynthiibacter sp. F2068. Next base: position 68,844 of record NZ_JALKAK010000010.1, on the reverse strand, counting down.
TGATAATGCCATTGCCAGCGAGGATGGACAGATTGTGACTTGTGCCGGGATGAGCACCACGCTGGACGTTGTTTTGGCGGTGATACGTCGGCATATCTCTGCTGCTGCTCTGATGACCGTTGCGAATATTTTCTTACATGAAAAAATTCGCGATTTTTCCACGCGGCAACCCTTTGGCGGCGATCAGGGTACCACAACAGGGGATCGTGAGCTTGATCAGTGCATCGAGATAATGCAGTCCAATATTGAGGACCCCCTGCCGATCAGCGAATTGGTCGCAGCGCTTGGAATTTCAAACCGATCCCTGGAGCGTAAATTCCGCACTTTTCTCGGCACAACGCCCAACACCTATTATCGAGAGCTGCGTCTGGCCAAGGCAAACAACCTGCTTTTAAATACCACCCTCAGCGTAGGTGAGGTCGGCCTGGCCTGCGGTTTTTCCAACGGGTTTTCGAGTCTTTACAAAAGCTTTTTTGGTATCACGCCGTTTGTCATTCGCAAACAGCGCCGCGCGAAATGTTTTAAACCGGCAAATGTGTGAATTTCCGAATTTCGCTGGCGTATTTCATGCCTTTTGCGTCGAAAATCCGTGCCATAGTGAAATAAATGCGACTCTTCCTTCGGAGACTTAAAGACAATGAGCACTCTTCCCACAAAGGCCCGCGTGGTTATCATCGGCGGTGGCGTAATCGGCTGTTCAGTAGCCTATCATCTTACCAAGCTTGGCTGGAAAGATGTTGTTCTGCTTGAGCGTAAACAGCTTACTAGCGGGACCACATGGCACGCAGCGGGATTGATTGGCCAGCTACGGGCGTCGTCCAACATGACCAAACTGGCACGCTACTCTGCCGAGCTTTACCTTGGCCTGGAAGAGGAAACCGGTATTGCAACCGGTGTACGGCAGGTTGGGTCGATTTCTGTGGCGCTGACTGAAGAACGTAAAGAAGAGCTTTATCGCAGCGCGGCGATGGCGCGGGCATTTGGTGTTCCGGTCGAAGAAATATCACCAGCCGAAGTTAAAGAGCGCTACGAGCATATCAATCTGGATGGCGTAAAAGCAGGTGTCTGGCTGCCAACCGATGGGCAGGGCGATCCGGCGAATATCGCGCTGGCACTGGCAAAGGGGGCACGCCAAAGAGGCGGGCTTGTAAGAGAACGCGTCAAAGTTACAGGCATCGTAAAAGATGGCCGCCGCGTTACGGGCGTTGACTGGAAAGATGAGAACGGCGAGACCGGCCACATTGCTGCCGACATGGTAGTAAACTGCGCTGGAATGTGGGGGCACGAGGTTGGCCGTATGGCAGGTGTGAATGTACCGCTTCACGCCTGTGAACATTTTTACATCGTGACCGAGGCAATTGCGGGGCTTACCCAGATGCCTGTTCTTCGGGTTCCTGACGAATGCGCATATTACAAAGAAGATGCGGGCAAGTTCCTTTTGGGTGCGTTTGAACCAAACGCAAAACCCTGGGGTATGAATGGTATTCCTGACAGTTTTGAGTTTGACCAGTTACCTGAAGACTTTGATCATTTTGAGCCAATTCTTGAAAACGCCTGTAACAGGTTGCCAATGTTGGCAGAAGCCGGGGTTCACACGTTTTTCAATGGCCCGGAGTCCTTCACGCCCGATGACGCTTACCATCTGGGTCTTGCACCAGAAGTGGATAACTTCTGGGTTGCAGCAGGCTTTAACTCTATCGGAATTCAGTCTGCGGGTGGCGCTGGCATGGCGCTGTCAGAATGGATGGATAAGGGTGAAAAACCTTTTGATCTGGGGGATGTTGACGTCAGCCGGATGCAACCGTTTCAGGGCAACAAGCATTACTTGTTTGAGCGTTCCAAAGAAACGCTGGGGTTGCTTTACGCCGATCACTACCCCTATCGGCAAAAAGACACGGCGCGTGGCATTCGGCGCACGCCGTTCCATCAGTACTTGCTTGATCACGGTGCAGTCATGGGGGAAATCGCTGGCTGGGAACGTGCAAATTGGTACGCCAATGAAGGGCAGGAGCGAGAATATCAATACAGCTGGAAGCGTCAGAACTGGTTTGAAAATTCTGCGGCGGAACACCGTGCGGTGCGCGAAAATGTTGGCATGTACGATATGTCATCGTTCGGTAAAATCCGTGTTGAGGGCCGCGATGCAGAGGCGTTCCTGAATTACGTTGGGGGCGGGGATTATTCAGTGCCTGTAGGCAAGATCGTTTATACGCAATTCCTTAATAATCGTGGAGGGATCGAGGCAGATGTCACAGTGACACGGCTGTCAGAAACAGCTTATCTGGTTGTCACCCCTGCGGCCACGCGACTTGCAGACCAGACATGGATGAAGCGCCACATCGGTGATTTCAATGTTGTCATTACTGATGTCACGGCAGGTGAAGGTGTCTTGGCTGTCATGGGGCCAAATGCGCGCGCACTGCTACAGAAGGTGTCCCCCGCCGATTTCTCAAACGAGGTAAACCCATTTGGCACCGCGCAAGAGATTGAGCTTGGCATGGGTCTCGCCCGCGTACACCGCGTGACTTACGTGGGTGAACTTGGTTGGGAAATCTACGTTTCCTCTGACATGGCGGGTCATGCCTTTGAAACGCTATATGCGGCGGGCCAGGGCATGGGCATGAAACTCTGCGGAATGCATATGATGGATTCCTGCCGGATTGAAAAAGGTTTCCGCCACTTTGGTCATGACATCACTTGCGAAGATCATGTTCTGGAAGCCGGGCTTGGCTTTGCCGTAAAAACCGCGAAACCTGATTTCATTGGACGCGATGCAGTGCTTGCCAAGAAGGAAAGTGGGCTGGTAAACCGCTTGCTTCAGTTCAAATTGCAGGACTCTGAACCGCTGCTTTACCACAACGAACCCGTCATTCGGGATGGCGAGATCGTTGGCTACCTTAGTTCTGGTAATTACGGTCACACGCTCGGCGCAGCAATTGGCATGGGCTATGTTCCATGCAAAGGTGAAAGCGCTGTAGATGTACTGGCGTCAAATTACGAGATTGATGTCATGGGAACGCGCGTCAAAGCCGATGTTTCGTTAAAACCAATGTACGACCCGAAAGCAGAACGCACCAAGGTTTAACGTTGCTCTCTTGCGGCTTCTTCGCAGTTCGTGCGAGGAAGCTTGCAAGATCAAGGAGCACACCGTGTCAGATGACTACAACCCGCCGAACGACCCGCTGGTCATAGTGCACCGTGACCATCATTTGTTGCTTGTCGACAAACAATCAGGTCTTTTGTCTGTTCCGGGGAAAGGTGAACATCTGGCCGACTGCCTGATATCGCGTGTAAAGGCAGTTTTTCCAGAGGCTCTGCTTGTACACCGGCTTGACCGGGACACGTCGGGCATCATGGTATTTGCTCTTTCTGCTCAGGCGCAACGCCACCTAGGCCTGCAATTTGAAAAACGACAGATGAAAAAAGTCTATGTTGCGCGAGTTTGGGGCCGTGTCGCGGAAAAGACGGGCACTGTCGACCTGCCGCTCATTGTCGATTGGCCGAACCGCCCATTGCAACACGTCAATCATGAAACTGGCAAACCTGCCGTCACTGACTGGCGCGTTGTGAAATACGAAGAAAATGCAACGCGTGTACGACTATACCCGCAGACCGGGCGCAGCCATCAGCTTCGCGTTCACATGCGAGAGATTGGTCATCCAATTTTGGGTGACCCGTTCTATGCGACTGGAGATGCTCTGGATGCGCCGCGCCTGATGCTTCACGCCGAAAGCTTGAACTTACGCCATCCGGACGGCGGCCGCGGGATGAGGTTTTCCGCCCAATGCCCGTTCTAAGAATGGACATTGGGAGTCGTGCGGCAGCGCCCCGAAAGGCGCCGCCCGTTGTTGGATTACTCTGCTGCCAGACCAGAGACGGCTTTGACTTCCAGGAAATCCTCTAGCCCGAACACGCCACCTTCGCGGCCATTACCGGACTGCTTGTAGCCACCAAACGGCGAGCCCTGACCAAAGCCAACACCGTTGGTCTCAACCATGCCAGAGCGCAGGCGCCGCGCAACGCGTTCGCGTTTTGCGTCATCTTCCGTCTGAACGTAGTTCGTCAGGCCATAAACAGTGTCGTTGGCAATTGCGATTGCGTCTTCTTCGCTGTCAAACGGCATAATGGACAGGACAGGCCCAAAGATTTCTTCGCGGAAAATTGTCATATCCGGTGTCACATCGCCAAAAACGGTTGGGCGTACGTAGTAACCGCGGTTCAAGCCCTCGGGGCGGCCAAGACCCCCTGCGAGCAACCGCGCACCTTCTTGGATGCCTTTTTCGATCAGGCCCTGAATTTTGTTATATTGCAACTCTGACACAACCGGGCCGATATGACGGCCTTCTTCGGAAGCCGGCCCAACGGTTGTTGCTTCAGCAGCGGCTTGCGCCTGTTCCAGTGCTTCGTCGTAGCGTGAGCGTTCAACCAGCATTCGGGTTGGAGCATTGCAGGATTGGCCAGTGTTACGCATGCAGCGTATCACACCCTGCTTCACCGCTTTGGGGTTTGCATCGGCAAAAATTATGTTCGCGCCCTTACCACCAAGTTCCAAGCTTACGCGCTTAAGCGAATCTGCAGCGGCTTTGGAAATTGCGATGCCCGCACGGGTTGACCCGGTGAAACTAACCATATCGACACCGGGGTGAACAGACAGCTGGCTGCCAACGCCAGGGCCGTCGCCATTAACAAGGTTGAAAACGCCGGGTGGGAAACCTGCTTCGTCAACGAACTCGGCAAAGAGCAGGCCAGAAAGCGGCGCAATCTCGGAGGGTTTCAGCACGACGGTGCACCCTACAGCGATGGCCGGGATCGCCTTTAGAACGATCTGGTTCATGGGCCAGTTCCACGGGGTGATTAATGCGGCGACGCCGATTGGTTCCAACATTGTGCGCTCAGTCGGGGCTTGCGGTCCAAGGGGGCGTTCAAATTGAAAATCTTTGAAAGCATTCAGAAAACCTTCGATGTGCCAGCTGCCAGCGCCTACTTGTTGTTGACGGGCCAGATCCATCGGAGCACCCATCTCCATGCTCATCGCCTGCGCCATTTCCTCGGCGCGCGTATTGTAAATTTCAAGCAGTTTTTCAATAAGCGTTATTCGTTCGGACTTTGAAACAAACGACCATGTTTCAAAAGCGTCGCGTGCTGCTGCCACAGCTTTGTCAGTATCGGCCTGACCTCCGAGAGAAATCGTCGCGCAAACCTCTTCGTTCGAAGGGTTGATTACATCGAAGTCATTTGGCACCGCCGGGGCGACCCATTTGCCATCAATATAGAAGTTACGTTTGTTGATCATGGGACTCATCCTTTATTTTGGCGCCACCCTGTCATTCTCCGAAAGAAGCTGCAAGTGCTCTGGATTGTAGTTCTTGCGATACCTATACTTGCAACACGAGTCGCGGCTGTTTTCTGTTTGCGACAGGTAAAAAGAGGAATCATCCATGGCACTCCGCATTAACGATAAAGTTCCTGATTTCACGGCTGAAACAAGCCAGGGAAAAATTAGTTTCCATGACTGGATTGGTGATAGCTGGGCAATTCTTTTTTCTCACCCAAAGGATTTTACACCTGTTTGCACGACCGAGTTTGGTGTCGTCGCGCAGTTGTCTGACGAATGGGCGAAACGTGGCACCAAGGTGATCGGTGTTTCCGTCGATGGTGTTGAGGATCACAAGAAATGGATCGGCGATATTGAAAGTTATTCCAACGCAACGGTCGATTTCCCAATCATTGCTGACGAAGGCCTAGAGGTATCGAAGGCTTTCGATATGCTGCCAGCCGAAGCTTACTTGCCGGATGGAAGAACGCCAGCTGATTCAGCAACGGTACGTTCAGTATTCATTATTGGCCCGGACAAGCAACTGAAATTGTCGATGACCTACCCAATGACAGTGGGCCGAAACTTTGCCGAGGTTCTGCGCGCGCTTGACGGCCTGCAAGCCACAGCAAACGCTCCGATCGCAACACCGGCAAACTGGACGACCGGTCAGGATGTTATCATTGCCCTTTCGCTGAATGACGAGCAGGCACGCGAGAAGTTCGGTGAATTTGATCAACCCCTGCCTTATGTGCGCAAGGTCAAACTCTAGACAAGTTTCCGATTAAACGAAAAAGCCCCGGTGAAAACACCGGGGCTTTATTTTTTGAAGCATGTCAGACTTAGGCGTCTGCTTTGTCTTCTTTGATTTCTTCGCCAGTTGCCTGATCGACCATTTTCATCGACAGACGCACTTTGCCACGGTCGTCAAAGCCAAGCAGTTTGACCTTCACATCCTGACCTTCTTTCAGAACATCCGATGGATGATTCAGACGGCGGTTTTCGATCTGTGACACATGGACCAGACCATCGCGCTTACCAAAGAAGTTCACGAAAGCACCAAAGTCGACGATCTTAACAACTTTACCGTCGTAAATCTTGCCTTCCTCAGGTTCTGCCACGATCGAATGGATCATGTCATAGGCCTTTTTGATGCTATCTGCATTGGCAGAGGCGATTTTGATCACACCATCATCGTTGATGTCGACTTTCGCGCCAGATACTTCAACGATTTCACGGATGACTTTGCCGCCAGAACCGATGACTTCGCGGATTTTATCCGTTGGAACGGTCATGGTTTCGATGCGTGGTGCGTGGGCCGAGAATTCGTTCCGGCCTTCGCTCAGTGCATTCGCCATTTCGTTCAGGATATGGATCCGGCCGTCTTTGGCTTGTTCCAGGGCTTTCTCCATGATTTCAGGTGTGATCCCTGCAATCTTGATATCCATCTGCAAGCTGGTGATACCATCTTCGGTACCGGCAACTTTAAAGTCCATATCACCCAAGTGGTCTTCGTCACCCAGAATATCCGTCAGGATCGCATATTTGCCGTCATCTTCAAGGATCAGGCCCATAGCAACACCAGCAACTGGTGATTTCAAAGGGACACCTGCATCCATCATCGACAATGAACCACCGCAGACCGACGCCATCGACGAAGAGCCGTTGGATTCAGTGATCTCTGAAACAAGGCGGATCGTGTATGGGAAGTCTGTTGCAGCAGGCAGAACAGCCTGAAGTGCGCGCCACGCTAGTTTACCGTGACCAATCTCACGACGACCGGGAGGGCCGAAGCGACCAACTTCACCCACCGAATAGGGAGGGAAGTTGTAGTGCAGCAAGAAGTTTGAGCGGAACATGCCGTTCAGCGCATCAATCATCTGCTCGTCATCACCGGTGCCAAGCGTTGTGACAACCAAGCCTTGCGTTTCACCACGTGTAAACAGGGCAGAACCGTGGGTGCGTGGAAGGATGCCAACTTCTGAACTGATCGCACGAACTGTTTTTGTATCACGGCCGTCAATCCGGGTTCCTGTGGCAACGACGTCGCCACGCAGGATGCTGGATTCTAGCTTTTTGAAAGCAGAACCAAGGTTCTCGTCAGCCAGTTGCTCATCGCTCAGCGTCGCCTTGACAGCTTCACGCGCCGCAGAAACAGCGGTCGTACGCTCTTGCTTGTCACGAATTGCAAATGCGGCCCGCATGTCTTTCTCACCAGCAGCTTTTACAGCATCGTAAAGTTCAGCGTAATCGGCTGGTTGGAAATCAAAGGGCTCTTTCGCGCAAGTTTCGGCCAGATCAATGATCAGGTCGATCACTGGTTGAATTTGTTCGTGGCCGAATTTCACAGCTCCAAGCATTTCAGCTTCGCTCAGCTCATAAGCTTCAGACTCAACCATCATCACGGCATCTTTTGTACCGGCGACAACAAGGTCCAGACGTTGTTCAGGTTTGTTGCGAAGGTCGTGCATGTCGTCGATTTCAGGGTTCAGGATGTATTCGCCATCCACAAAACCTACGCGACACGCGGCAATTGGGCCCATGAAAGGGGCGCCAGAGATCGTAAGCGCTGCGGAGGCAGCAATCATCGCAACCATATCGGGGTCATTCACCAGATCGTGCGATAGTACGGAACAGATCACCAGAACTTCGTTCTTGAAGCCAGGAACAAACAGCGGGCGGATTGGGCGGTCGATCAGACGGCTTGTCAGCGTCTCTTTTTCCGTTGGCCGCGCTTCGCGTTTAAAAAAGCCACCTGGGATTTTACCAGCGGCATAGTATTTTTCGTTGTAATGAACGGTCAGAGGGAAAAAATCCTGACCGGGTTTTTGCTTTTTCGCAAAAGTTACAGCAGCCATGACAGAGGTCTCACCCAAAGTGGCGATCACTGTGCCGTCGGCTTGGCGGGCGATCTTGCCCGTTTCGAGTGTCAGCGTTTCTTCGCCCCACTCCATCGATTTCGTCGTTACGTTAAACATGACGTTTCCTATATTGGCCGTTTGGGGCGTATCCCCGGTGGCCGATTGCGTAGAGGCCGGATGCCTCTGGCCCTGATTTAGTATCCTGTCCGTCTCATCGGGCCCGGTGAAACAGACGTGCGGATTAAAAGAAAATCGCGCCTCAGAAGGCGCGATTTTATCAGCTTAGCGGCGCAGACCGAGGCGCTTAATCAGGTCCTGATAGCGTTGCTCTTCTTTGCCACGAAGGTAGTCCAGAAGTTTACGGCGCTGGGCGACCATCATCAAAAGACCACGGCGAGAATGGTTATCCTTTTTGTGGGTTTTGAAATGCTCGGTCAGTGTCGCGATGCGTGAAGAGAGGATAGCAACCTGAACTTCGGGTGAACCTGTGTCACCTTCTTTGGTCGCGAACTCTTTCATTACACGTGCTTTTTCTTCTACAGTAATCGACATCGGGGTCTCCTTGTTACAAAGGGTTGATGGCGCAGGCCGGGATGTCGTCCAGCAAGGCCCATGGAGAGTTGTCCGCCAAGGAAACCCGGACGGATGCGCGCGTATAAGAAGAAATTACTGAAAAGGAAAGCGAATTCTTTGCTTTTAGTTCTGATTTGCCGTTGTTTCAGACACCTAAAGGCGAAATCTGATCAGCCGTTAAACCGGCGGTCCCGGGAAGCGCGACAAGCCGCTCTCCATTTAGCATTACATGGTTGGTTTCGGGGTCATCTTCATCAGACTCGATTGTTACATTTGGCGCGGCCGCTTCGGTCTGATCGTAGATCAAAACCAGTGTATCTTCAGAGGTATCAAAATCCATGATTGTGGTGCCTTCACCCGCAGTGACCCAATCCCCCATCTTGAAGGTATCAGAGCCCGGTCCACCAGAGGCGATGTCGTTTGTACCTATTGTAATGTTGTCGTCCCCGGCACCTCCATTCAGATAGTCCTGTGTGTCAGTGTCGATATTTTCGTCATTTAGCAGAACCCCAGACAAACTGTCGTCACCGTCGCCGCCCTGAAGACTGTCACCGCCCAATCCGCCGATCAAAATATCTTGCCCCGCGCCACCCTGAAGTTGGTCGTTTCCGTCACCTCCCAACAACAAGTCGTTTCCGTCGCTGCCGTTCAGTGTGTCATTCCCATCTGCGCCATCCAGCAGGTCGTCACCATTGTGTCCGAAAATTTCGTCGTCACCGCCCTGACCATTCAATATGCTGTCGCCTTCACCGCCATCAATCGTGTCTGCGGTGTCCTTTCCTTTCTGAATATCCGGTTCTTCGTCATCCGTGTCGTCAATCGCGCTCGCAACGGTTCCGACCAGTAAAACTCCAAATAAACTCATTAATTCCAACATGGTGCACCTACAAGAAACATAAAAAGAAAGCAGATCGCAGGGGCGATTTGCAGCAGACCCATCCTAACGCGGGAAACGCATTGATCCGAGTTTCGAGTGTTTCAAATTTTAACAATCGGTTGAATGAAGCTTGAAATTGAAAGCCAGTGCTTGGCGTTTGCCAGCTTTCGAATATGGCTTTGATTTCAGGTTTTGAAAGTCTTTTCTCTAACCAAGGTCCCAAAGCTCGGGCTGCACCGAGTATCCGATGTAAAGCGGATGTTTGGGATGACCCGCTTTTGAAAGCCCAAGATGATAGAGCGGCCGTCCGGTCGCACGCACAAGCGTGGTGACGTTTGCCCCACGCCCAAGATGCTCACCGTGTGTTCCCCAGGCGCAAATGACTTGATCTGCCCACTGGCAACCCTCTGTTATTGCAACATCATTCTCCGGTCCAACCGGGTCAGTCGCAGCGCGCATTTTTCGTGGGTCAGTGTCGCGCCAGGCAAAAATATTGGCGACGCGAAATGCTCCAAATCCCAAGGCACGTGCACGCCTTTCACAACGCTCAACAGTTGGGTCATTCTGTACTTCAGTCGCTGTCGATGGGTTCAGCATGATAAAGAATGCCTTTTGCCCATTTGGGTCCCAAACACGGGTCAGCGAATAACGGTATCGTTCGCAATCTGAATAGACCGCTGTCGAGGGGGCATCGCCTTTTTGGTGCGTTCGGGTGATCATCTGCCTGTTCTTGTAACATTTCTAAGTTTTTTTGATGCTGTTTTTAAACTGTTTGAAGAGTTTAAACTGAAGCACCCTAAAGATTAAACACGCGCGAAGGGTGCAATTCGCCAGCTTTGTAGAGTCCCACGGCAACCGCTTTTCCATCCAGAGATGCCCAGGCCTCGTCGCCGTATTCAACGTCCGATGTCAGGACCATACCAGGGTTGCCGTTTCGAAGGCGGGCGGCGCTTTCCGCAGTACACCTGAGTTCAGGCAGGTCTTCCAAGCCCATTTCAAGCGGACGAAGATAGGCGTCAAGCTCTCCGGTCTTAGCGAGCTTCTCAACCAGCTCCATCGAAATACCATCCTCGGCGTCAAAGGGGCCAGACCAGATACGGCGCAATTCCTGAACATGGCCAAGGCAACCTAGTACCACCCCCAGATCACGGGCGATGGAACGAACATAGCCACCTTTTCCGCAGGTCATATCCAGCACCACATGGTCTGCGTCCGGACGCTCCACCATTACCAGTTCTTCAACCCAGAGCGGTCGGGCGGCAATTTCAAAATCTTCATCATCGCGGGCAAGTTTATAGGCACGCTCCCCGTCGATTTTCACAGCAGAAAACTTGGGCGGGACCTGCATGATGTCACCGGTGAATTGAGGTAGAGCCGCGACAATTTCTTCATCGGTCGGGCGAATATCAGAAGTCGCGATAACCTCGCCTTCGGTATCATCTGTGTTTGTCGCCTGCCCAAACCGCACGGTGAACCGATACGCCTTTAGCGCGTCCGTGACGTAGGGGACAGTTTTGGTGGCCTCACCAAGGGCAACGGCCAGAACACCAGTCGCCTCGGGGTCAAGCGTACCTGCGTGCCCTGCCTTTTGTGCATCCATCGCCCAGCGGAGCTTGTTGACGACAGCGTTGGAACTGATGCCCGCAGGTTTATCGATTACGATCCAGCCGGAGATATTCCGTCCTTTGCGTCTGCGTCCCATCAGGTGACCTTTCCATTCAATTCAAGGGGTGCGTGCTAACGCCAAGACGCCCATGCGTCAACGGTTGGCAGAAACAACAACGCCAACAATCACCCCAAGCGGCAGGCCAATGTCCCAACGATCAAGGTCGGCAGCAAGCAACCGCGAAACGGAACCGTCAAAGTAAAGCGCGTTTGAAAGGCCAAGCGCGTCACGGAACAGCGTTGCGAAATTATGAAAATTCACGGGGCGATCCGAGATTGCAAAAATGGCGCGTTTGCCATCGGCACTGGTGCCGACACCGTTGCGGATATAGCGAGAATCAGAGTCCGGCAGCAGCCGCGGGTGCAGGTTTCCGTCAATCACCAGCATCGGGCCGGACTGGGTTGCATAACGACAGTTCAGATCGGCATTGCGGTAGGCGCCGGTTTCAATCACCTGCATTGTCCCGTCACCAAAACAGAACACGCCATTTGGGGTCAGCCCAAAGTTGCCATATCCCCCGCCCGAGGCGATTTCACTCCGCTCAGCATAGTTTTCAATGAATAGGCCAACAGGGCTGCGGTCTTGATGATACATGCCAGCGTTCATGGCAAAGCTGAGGGTCTCATCCTCTCCAAGCGCACTGTCGATTGCCCCAAAGCTTCCGTAAAGCGTGCCTTCGGAATCACTGTGCCAAAGACGCAGATCATCATCAACACCGACTTCGCAGATCGTAAATGGAATGTTGAGATGGGTGACGGCCTTGCACCCCGAATAAGCGGGAGAGGCCAGAAGGCCAAGAGCTGCGATCAGAGCTTTGGCCCAAAGCTTCATTCTTCGGCGCTGCCTTCATCCTCGCTGGGCTTTTCAACATCCCGGCGTACGGTTTCCTGATTGAGCAAGCGGCGCGTTTCGTCCATCCGGTCAAAGGTTTCATCGATCACAAAACGGATTTCAGGCGAGACCTTGAGCGTGAGTGCCTTAGTCACAGCGCGGCGAACCTCATATCGGTTGCGGCGTAGCGCATCGAGTGCCTCTTCCTTACCCTGCCCACCAAGCGGCAGAACAAAAGCTGTGGCGACGCGCAGATCGGGCGTTGCGCGCACTTCGCTGACGGTGATTGACATGCGGTTCAGATCAGGGTCGTGGATTTCGCCCCGGATCAAAATTTCGGACAGAGTCCGCCGAATAAGTTCGCCAACACGAAGTTGACGTTGCGAAGGGCCGCGTGCGCTGAGATGTGAGTTCTTTGCCATGCCGCTCATCTAATCGTGTTCACAGTGCTTCGCAAGCGAGGCTTTGCAAGGCGGGGCCAACAGGCTATGCCCTGCCTAAGCGAATGAAGGAGTTGTGACATGTCTGATCTGCCGGGAATTGTGATCACTGGGGCCTCGGGCCGCATGGGGCAAATGTTGATCCGCACGGTTGTGGAAAGCAAGGGCGCAAAGCTGGTTGGCGCGGTCGAACGGACAGGTCACGATTGGATCGGTCAGGACCTCGGTGTCGCGATGGGGGGAACTGCCTTGGGGGTCGCCGTAACCGATGATCCGCTCGATGCTTTTGCCAAGGCACAGGCTGTCATCGATTTTACAACGCCTGATGCAACTGTGGAATTTGCCGCATTGGCAGCGCAGGCCCGGGCCGTTCATGTGATTGGCACAACCGGTCTGGAAGAAACGCATCTGGAAAAGATCAGGCTTGCCGCACGACACGCTATTGTGGTGCGGGCCGGAAACATGAGCCTTGGGGTTAACCTTCTGGTTCAGTTGACAAAAAAGGTCGCCGCAGCGCTGGACGAAGATTTTGACATTGAGGTGATAGAGGCGCACCACCACCATAAGGTCGACGCACCATCCGGAACTGCGCTTATGCTGGGCGAGGCGGCTGCCGAAGGACGCGGCGTACATTTGGCAGACGTGAGCGACAGTGGTCGTGACGGAATCACTGGTGCACGCAAGCGCGGTGACATTGGTTTTTCCGCGATCCGGGGTGGCGATATCGTTGGGGAGCACGATGTCATGTTTGCAGGGCAGGGCGAACGTATCGTGCTGCGCCATATGGCAACTGACCGGGGCATATTTGCCCGGGGTGCGCTGAAAGCTGCGCTTTGGGGGCAGGGTCATAAACCCGGCGAATACGATATGATGGATGTACTAGGGCTTTCGTGATGGCAGCCTGACTCGGATCAGAAATCGACGGCGATTCCCTTTTTCTCCCAATCACCATAGCGAACTGGTTCCGGGCCATCGCGCCCGCCAAGTTCCCTGGGAAGTTTGGTCTTCGCTGCTTTTTTGCGACGCTCCTCGGCTTCGGCAAGGGCGCGCCGGGCTGCAGGGGGCAGGTCTTTTTCGGGCGTGTCTTTCATCAGGCGCTCCTTGTGGTAGGCCAGTCCTTGATATACGCCGGGTGGCTGAAGAAACAAGCATTCAGAAAGGCGCATGATGTCTCAGCAAGGTGTGGCACCACGACTCGCGGCGGTTCAGCTAATGGATGCTGTAATGAAAGACGGGCGCTTGTTGTCAGAACTGACTGGCGGAAAAGGCCCACTTGCGCGGCTAGATCCTGCCGAGGCGGCCCGCGCGATGCGCCTTGCGTTGCAGACCTTGCGCTGGATGGCACGGGCCGACCGTTTGCTTGGCAGGTACTTGCGAAAAATGCCGCCGCTCTGGGTTATGAACGTTCTGCGTCTTGCCGTAATGGAGATCTGCGTTGAAGGCGAAGCTGCGCATGGTGTTGTCAACTCGGCTGTAAATATCACGCGCAAAGGCCCAAAGACCGAAAGCTTTTCAGGACTGGTCAACGCAACATTGCGCAAAGTGGCTGATCAGGGTCCGGCGCTTTGGCCGGGTCTCGCGGCGCCGCAATTGCCCAAATGGCTGCGGAAACCGTTGATTGCTGACTATGGAAAACCTGCTGTTGTCGCGGTGGAGGCGGCGCATACTGCTGGGGCGCCGCTTGATCTGACTCCGAAAGGCGCGGAATCAGAGGCATTGGCAAGGAAACTGGGCGGAGAGGTTCTACCGACCGGCAGTGTGCGATTGCAGGATGCCGGGCAGGTGACCGCTCTGCCGGGTTTCGAGACAGGGGATTGGTGGGTGCAGGACGCGGCGGCGGCACTGCCGGTGAAATTGCTGGCCCCACAAAAAGGTGAAGCGGTGCTTGATTTGTGCGCTGCACCGGGTGGGAAGACCATGCAGATCGCAGCGACAGGGGCAGATGTAACAGCGCTGGATTTGTCAAAAGCGCGAATGGCGAGGGTTGAGGAAAACCTGAAACGCACGCAGCTTGATGCACGGCTGGAAATTGGAGATGCACTGACATGGGACGGTGGGCCCTATGATGCGATACTCTTGGATGCACCTTGCACAGCAACGGGTACGATCAGACGGCATCCGGATTTGCCCTATGCCAAAGATGGTTCTGATTTTCCGCAACTTTTTAAGCTTCAGGAGCGCATGATTGATCATGCCCTAAGCTTGCTAAAGCCCGGCGGTCGGATGGTATTTTGCACATGCAGTCTACTTTTTGACGAGGGCGAAATTCAGGTGGAAGATGCGTTGAAACACCATCCTGATCTGCATATTGAAAGGCCAGCGCTAGATGGCATAGAGCCCGATTGGATCACATCCGAAGGCGGGCTCAGGCTGCGCCCGGATTTTTGGGCAGAACGCGGCGGAATGGACGGTTTCTACATGGCTGTTTTGCGCAAGGATTAGCCTTTCACGCAATTCGTCGGTGACAGCATTGCCTGTGGGGCGTATCATGCGGCAAAACGCAATGCAGAATGCATGCAAATTCTATGCGTATTCGGCGCATATAGCAGTCACAGGGTGAGGCGAGGCAGGCCGTGTCCAAATCAGAAAGCTGGTCCGCTAAATTGACGCGGACAATGAACCGCATTCAGGCGCGACGCAGTGCGTTGGCGCGCCCCGCAACAGGTTTTGTCTCGCAGCCAGAGCCACGCACCATTGGAACATTCGCTAAGGGTCGCCAATTGACGGCGGGCAATTTCCTGTTTGCCGGGTATCTGGTCGAAGCGCCGGAAACGGGAATCTGGGATTTGCCGATGCCTGATTCGAGCTTTGAAGAAGAGCTTCAGGGGTTTGGCTGGCTGGATGATCTGGCTTCAGTCGCAGATGGCCCTGCGCGTCAGCGTGCGCAAACATGGCTTAGCGAATGGATCGCGCGTTACGGCGGTGGGCATGGCCCGGGCTGGACGCCGGATCTGACCGGTCGTCGTTTGATCCGTTGGATAAATCACGCTTTGTTTTTGCTGAATGGGCAGGACAGAGAAATGTCTATCGCCTACTTCCGGTCACTTGCGCAGCAAACGATCTTTCTTAGTCGTCGCTGGCAGGCGGCGAGCAGCGGGTTGCCACGGTTCGAGGCGCTGACTGGGTTGATTTACGCAGGTCTTGCCCTGACCGGAATGGAACGCTTTGTAAATACGGCCATGCAGGCGCTCGCCCGGGAATGCGCAGCAAAGATTGATGACGAGGGCGGTATCCCAACCCGAAACCCGGAAGAGCTTCTTGAGGTCTTTACCCTGCTAACGTGGGCGGCATCGGCGCTCGCCGGGGCAGGGCGAATAGCCGCGAAGGAACATATTTCCGCTATTGAACGAATAGCCCCGACGCTTCGTGCTTTGCGCCACAGTGACGGTGGCTTGGCGCGGTTTCACGGTGGCGGGCGTGGGTTGGTGGGACGGTTGGACCATGCCCTGGCAGCATCAGGCGTTCGGGCTGGCGCAAACACCGGCTTGTCGATGGGATACGCCAGGCTAAGCACAGGGCGTACCAGCATTATTATAGATGCTAGTGCGCCACCGGCCGGACGGGCATCCTATAACGGTCATGCCTCAACACTTGCGTTTGAACTGACCTCCGGTCGGCGGCCGATGATCGTAAACTGCGGCTCTGGCATTTCATTTGGGGAAAGCTGGCGGCGCGCCGGGCGCGCAACGCCCTCACATTCAACGCTGGGAATCGACGGGTTCTCGTCGGCACGTTTGGGTCCCAGCCGGTTCATTGGCGGACATAGACGGGAATTGCTGACGGATGTTCCAAAGAAAATAAGCGTTCAACAGGCCGCAGGTGCGGACGGCATTTCGTTCCACGGCAGTCACAGCGGGTATGTCAGCACACATGGCCTGACACATGCGCGTGAACTCGTGCTCAGCATTGATGGCCGCTCGCTCAGCGGGGGCGATACGCTGGCCGTGTTGGGTGACAAGAGCAAAAAGCAGTTTGACCGAATGATGAACCGGGCGAAATTGCAGGGAATCGACTTCAGTGTGCGGTTTCATCTGCACCCGGATGTGGATGCAGCGCTGGATTTAGGGGGCTCTGCAGTCTCTCTGGTTTTGAAAAGCGGTGAAATTTGGGTTTTCCGCCATGATGGATTTTCAAAAATGATGCTCGAGCCGAGCGTTTACCTTGAAAAAAATCGATTAAAGCCACGTGCGACGAAACAAATCGTTCTATCTGGACGCGCCATGGAGTATGCGGTGCGCGTTGGATGGACTCTGGCCAAGGCGCAGGACACCCCTTCGGGCATTCGCGATCTTGAGCAGGATGACATCCCAACGCTGTAGCAAACGCCAAATTGGAATGATCTGATGACCAACAACGCCCCTGCCAACACACCCATCCGCCGTGCCTTGATTTCTGTTTCTGACAAGACAGGGCTGACAGATCTAGGGCAGGCGCTGGCCGCGCGTGGGGTAGAGTTGTTGTCGACGGGGGGGTCTGCCAAGGCGCTGCGCGATGCAGGGTTGACGGTAACCGATGTCGCGGATGTGACTGGCTTTCCGGAAATGATGGACGGGCGGGTGAAGACGTTGCACCCAAATGTGCATGGCGGGTTGCTCGCGTTGCGCGACAATGCCGATCACCTTGCAGCGATGGAAACCCATGACATTGCACCGATCGATCTGCTGGTCGTGAACCTTTATCCGTTTGAAGAAACGGTTGCGAAGGGCGCGGATTATGACACCTGTATCGAGAATATCGATATCGGTGGTCCGGCGATGATCAGGGCCGCGGCGAAAAACCATGCCTTTGTCAGCGTGGTTGTCGACGTGGAAGATTACGAAAAGCTGCTGGGCGATATGGACCAGCACAGTGGGGCGACGTGCCCCAAATTTCGCAAGAAGCTCGCGCAAACCGCTTACGCACGTACAGCGGCTTACGATGCTGCTGTTTCAACTTGGATGGCATCGGCCATTGGTGTTGAAACCCCACGACGTCGGGCCTTTGCCGGAACGCTTGCGCAGACTCTGCGGTATGGAGAAAACCCGCATCAGTCAGCGGCGTTCTATCTGGATGGCAGCGACCGGCCCGGTGTCGCGACGGCTGTGCAGCATCAGGGTAAGGAACTTTCATACAACAACATCAACGATACAGACGCAGCTTTTGAGCTGGTTGCAGAATTAGACCCAAATTATGGCCCGGCCTGTGCCATTATAAAACATGCAAACCCTTGTGGCGTCGCGCTTGGCGCAACCATGGTTGAGGCTTACAAGCGCGCGTTTGACTGTGATCGGACCAGTGCCTTTGGAGGGATCATCGCGCTGAACCAGCCCCTTGACGGGGCGACCGCAGAAGAGATTTCCAAAATCTTTACCGAAGTTGTCATCGCGCCGGGCGCTGATGCCGATGCTATGGAAATCTTTAGAAAAAAGAAGAACCTTCGCTTGCTGACAACGGCTGGTTTGCCGGATGTGACGGCGGCTTTGCTGTCGTATCGTCAGGTTTCGGGTGGTTTGCTCGTTCAGGACAAGGACAACGGGCATATCTCGGAGAACAATTTGAAGCTTGTCACCAAGCGCTCGCCAACAGATGCAGAGCTTGCCGATCTGTTGTTTGCGTGGAAGGTCGCGAAACATGTTAAATCAAACGCGATTGTTTATGTGAAAGATGGGGCAACCGTGGGCGTCGGTGCGGGCCAGATGAGTCGCGTTGACAGTTCGCGTATTGCTGCACGTAAATCGCAGGACATGGCTGATGCGCTTGGTCTTGCCGCCCCACTTGCACAAGGGTCTGTTGTGGCGTCTGATGCGTTTTTTCCATTTCCTGACGGGTTGCTTGCAGCCGCCGAAGCGGGTGCAACAGCGGTTATCCATCCCGGCGGATCAATGGGTGACAAGGCCGTGATCAAGGCTGCTGATGATGCAGGTCTCGCGATGGTCTTTACCGGCATGCGCCACTTTCGCCACTAAAAAGGAATTGCAGATGCGGTGGGTATTTTGGGCTGGTTTCGCGACCTTTCTAGCTGATCAGATATCAAAGTACCTTGTCGTTCATTTGCTGGACCTGAAGCGTCTGGGGGAAATTGACGTTATCCCCCCATATCTTAATTTCAGGATGGCGTGGAATGAAGGAATCAACTTTGGCATTCTGGATGTGTCGCGTTGGTTTCTGATTGCCTTGGCGATAGGTATTTCGACCTGGGTCCTGGTGTGGGTGTATAAAGAGGGGAAGACCCAAATTGCCTACCTGTCCGCCGGAATACTGGTTGGCGGTGCGCTCGGCAATGTTTTGGACAGGTTACTGTATGGGGCGGTCGCGGATTTTCTGAACATGTCGTGTTGTGGGATTGAAAACCCATACGCATTTAATGTAGCTGACATAGCAATCTTTGCTGGTGCTTTGGGGTTGGTGATATTTACGGGGGAAAAGAAGCCCCGTGACGCGCCCTGAAACATGCGCTAAAAAGCGAAGAAGAGTTAAGGAGTGTCGGATGCGAAGAGCTTATAGCGGGATTGTTATCGTCATGGTGGCGGTCCTTGCCTTGTCGGCGTGCGGTAAGAACCGCAAGACGCCACAGCTGATGACCTTTCGCAATAGCGGAAGTGGCCCGGACGAATTTGCAATTCTTCCGACGAAACCACTGCAGGCACCTGAATTTTCCGAAGCACTGCCACCCCCCACGCCGGGTGGTACGAACCTGACGGACCCGACGCCAAAGGCCGATGCTGTCGCAGCGCTTGGTGGGCGACCAGAGCAGCTTCAGCGCACGGGCGTTGTTGAGGGTGACGTAGCACTCGTCAGCCATACGACCCGTTATGGAGTAGCCTCTGATATTCGCACAGCGCTTGCTGCTGACGACGAGAACGTACGTCGTGGCAACCGAGAGCAGTTTTTGCGACGTATTTTCGGTGCAAATCTTTATTACCGAACCTACAAAGAACAGACTCTGGATGAATTTGAAGAACTGGAGCGGTTTCGCAATTTGGGTGTACGAACACCCTCTGCCCCGCCATTGCCTGAGTGATAACAACCTAAGGCGCTATCACAACCTCGTTGGATGGGCTTGCGGACAGCGCGATGGTTGTGCACCTGTAGGTCACGCCGCCAGTGCGGCTATATCTTAAAGGATTGTATATGCTGCACCGTATTGGCCTGATCATCGCAACCCTTGTCTGGACCGCAGCACCCACCACAGCTGAGGTTGTTTCAAATTTCAAGCTTGATAACGGTATGGAAGTTGTGGTGCTGGAAGATCACCGCGCACCGGTTGTCGTTCACATGGTCTGGTATCGGGTTGGCGCCGCAGATGAACCGGCCGGACGCTCGGGTATCGCGCATTTTCTGGAACATTTACTGTTTAAAGGCACCGATACAATAGCGTCGGGCGAGTTTTCCGAAGTGGTTTCGGCAAATGGCGGGTCTGACAACGCGTTTACCAGCTGGGATTATACGGCTTACTATCAACGCGTTGCGTCGGACCGGCTGGAATTGATGATGACTATGGAATCTGACCGGATGCGCAATTTGCGCTTGTCAGAGGCTGACGTTTTAACTGAACGCGATGTGATACTTGAGGAACGCAGCCAGCGCACTGACAGCGACCCGGGCGCGTTGTTTTCAGAACAAAGACGGGCTGCGCAATATCTCAACCATCCTTACGCGGTGCCAATCATCGGCTGGCGGCACGAGATGGAACAGCTTTCGCTGGATGACGCGCTTGAGTTTTATCAGACATATTACGCGCCTAACAATGCAATCCTGATTGTTGCCGGTGATGTGACGCCTGACGAGGTTCGGGTGCTGGCAGAAAAATATTATAGCCCGCTCGCCCCGACAGAAAACCTGCCAAATCGACTGCGCCCACAAGAGCCACCACAGCTTGCGGAAAGACGTATAGCGCTTGAAGACGCGCGGATCGGGCAACCCTATGTGATGAGAACCTATCTGGCGCCAGAGCGCGACAGCGGGGACCAAACAGAGGCCGCAGCGCTGGAAATGCTGGCTGAGCTTTTGGGTGGAAGCTCGACAACATCCGTTCTTGCGAAAAAACTGCAGTTCGATACGCAAAAGGCAATTTACACATCTGCATTTTACAGCGGAACGTCACTAGACGACACAACCTTTGGTCTGGTGGTGGTTCCAAACGAAGGTCTGAGTTTGATCGACGCCGAAACTGCGTTGGATGCTGCGGTTGCCGAATTCATGGTGGAAGGTGTCGATAGTGCCCAGCTTGAGCGCATAAAAATGCAATTACGCGCCGCACAGATTTACGGTGACGACGATGTCAGCTCGCTGGCAAGACGCTATGGTCAGGCTTTGACCTCGGGTTTGACAATCGAAGACGTGCAAGCCTGGCCCGATATTCTTCAATCCGTAACAGAAGAGGATGTCATGGTAGCTGCCCGTATGGTTTTTGATCGTCAGCGCGCCGTTACAGGATTGCTGAGTCGTCCCACCGCCACTGAGGAGACAACCCAATGATCCGTCTCACTTTGATTATCGTTTGGTGGTTTGCTCTGGCATTTGGCGCGCGCGCTGCTGTTGAAATAACTGAAGTTACGTCACCGGGCGGAATTAAGGCCTGGCTGGTCGAAGAGCATTCGATCCCCTTTGCAGCGCTGGAAATAAGGTTTCAAGGAGGGGCGAGCCTTGATGCGCCTGGAAAGCGTGGCGCAACCAACCTTATGATGGCGCTGGTCGAAGAAGGCGCGGGTGATATGGACGCGCGTGAATTCGCAGCCGCGCGTGAAGCGCTGGCAGCGGATTTCAGTTTTGGAACCTTCAACGACTCAATCTCCGTTTCCGCTCGGTTTTTGACCGAGAACCGAGACGACTCTATGGCGCTTTTGCGT
Organism: Pseudohalocynthiibacter sp. F2068; assembly: GCF_023015645.1. Classification (NCBI taxonomy): domain Bacteria; kingdom Pseudomonadati; phylum Pseudomonadota; class Alphaproteobacteria; order Rhodobacterales; family Paracoccaceae; genus Pseudohalocynthiibacter; species Pseudohalocynthiibacter sp. F2068. The sequence goes on along the minus strand of NZ_JALKAK010000010.1, from coordinate 47,454 downwards.
GCTGCTTTGATGGTGCCACGCTTTGATGACGCCTCGGTAGAGCGGGTTCGCCGACAGGTGATATCGGGCATTCGTTCTGACGCGCAGGACCCAAATAGCATTGCCAGTGCCGCGTTTGATCTGACCGCGTTTGGCGACCATCCTTATGGAAGCGATCTTAGCGGAACACTGGAAAGCGTCACCGCATTGACACGCGCTGATATTTTGGAGGCGCAGGCACGTACCATGACGCGGGACCGTTTGTTTGTTGGTGCGGTCGGAGATATCACTCCGGAAGAATTGGGCGTCTTGCTTGACGATCTGCTGGGTGAATTGCCCGAAGAAGGGGCCCCGTTTCCAGAGCGCGCCGAGTTTTTACTGGCTGGTGGGCTGACAGTTGTTCCATTTGACACTCCACAATCTGTCGCGGTTTTTGGCCACGTCGGTATTAAACGGGATGATCCGGATTTTTTTGCGGCCTACGTAATGAACCAAATCCTTGGTGGCGGCGGGTTTTCTTCGCGGCTGACGACCGAGGTAAGGGAAAAACGTGGGCTGACCTACGGTATCAACACGTATCTCGTTCCGATGGATTATACCGAACTTTACATGGGGCGGGTTGCCTCTGCCAACGAACGGATGGCTGAAACCATTAAAGTGATCCGTTCTGAATGGGAAAAGATGGCTGATCTTGGTGTTGGCGAAAAAGAACTTCGTGACGCGATCACCTATCTGACGGGGGCTTATCCGTTGCGTTTTGATGGCAACGGGCCGATTGCCGACATTCTTGTCGGGATGCAAATACAGGGTCTTGGGATCGACTACATCAAAACCCGGAATGAAAAAGTGGAAGCTGTCACAGCCGACGATGTCGCCCGGGTGGCAGCACGATTGCTCGACCCTGACGCGCTCCATTTTGTGATTGTCGGTCAGCCAGTTGATGTAGACGCATCAAATTAATGACTTTGGCGGGGTGGCGTGCATTAGCGCGCCCGCGTTGCAATCAACACACCTGTCGCGGCGGCAGCCATGCCCACCCATGCAAGGGGTGGCATCACCTCGCCCAGCAATGCCCAGGCGATGAGTGCGGCCACCGGAGGCACCAAAAAGAACAGAGCTGAGACTTTGCTCACCTCGCCCGCGCGGATCATTGCAAGAAGTAAGCCCACGGAAATGAGAGAGTTGCCGATTACCAGATAAGCGAGCGCACCGAAAAATCCCGGTGTCCAGCTGATCTGCTGCGTTTCCAGCGCGAACATAAAAGGCAGAATGCCAAGCAAGCCCGCTGTGTAACCAATAAGGTTCGAAGTGATTGGATGGTGGGTCAAACCAAAGCGCTTTTCCCAGAGCGTTGCAAAGGTCATGCCCATCAATCCCAACACCGCGAAAACAATACCAAGTGCCGGTGGAGACTCGATTTCAGAGCGCGCGATTATAACAATTGCCGTACCCGCCAGGCCCAGTGCAAGCCCACCCCAGCGTTTCCAGCCAATACCTTCGCCGGTCCATCCTGGGGCAATCACGGCAACAAGAATGGGCTGCAGTGACATCAGCAAGGCGAGTGTTCCTGCTGCGACACCATAGAGTAATGCGATATAGGACATCCCGAAATAGACGGTTTGAATCATCACCCCAACAACAGCCAGATGGCCCCAGTCTGCCCGCTTCTTTGGTAACGGTGGACGGATGATTGCAAAAAGAACTGCCATGATTGCAACAACGCAGGCATAGCGAAGCGCCAGTAAAGTCATCGGCTCAGAATAGAGCAGCCCGATCTTTGCAACCGAATAGCCGCCTGACCATAGACACAAAAAGATCACCGGGGCTGCGATTAGCCACAAAGGACGATTGGTTGGCATGGGTTTTCCGAACCGGGAAATCCGGCAATTTGCGGCCGACTATAAGAGTTCGCGTAGCCTCGTCAATCAGGCTCGCCAATTCGTGGGACAACGGTCGTTTGAATACAGTAAAGAATTTTCCCATAGCTGCGTTCAGATCACTTCGGGAGTGGTCGAATCGGCGCAGGACATGCTATTTGTAGTGGTATGCCCGTAGAGACACACCAAATAAGCGAAAATCGACCCGTGATACGCCAACTTGATGAGGCTGCAATCAACCGGATTGCGGCAGGCGAAGTGGTGGAACGGCCCGCCTCTGCCGTGAAAGAACTGGTTGAGAATGCGATCGACGCAGGCGCACAGCGGATTGATATAGCCTATGGTGATGGTGGTAAAACACTGATCCGCGTTCGTGACGACGGTTGCGGGATGTGCGCTGAGGAACTGCCAATGGCACTGGCGCGGCATGCGACGTCAAAGATTGACGGGTCTGATCTGTTAAACATCCATACATTCGGGTTTCGCGGAGAGGCGCTCGCATCACTGGGCGCGGTCGGGCGGCTTTCACTAACGTCGCGCACTGCCGAAGGTGAAGGTGCCACGCTTTCCGTTGCGGGTGGTAGAATGGACGCCGTTAAACCAGCTGCGGCAAAACCCGGCACAGTTGTGGAATTGCGTGATCTGTTCTATGCCACACCGGCGCGGCTTAAATTCATGCGCACGGATAGGGCCGAAGCGCAGGCGATCACCGATGTAGTGAAGCGGCTTGCAATGGCGGAACCTTTCATAGGTTTCAGTCTGCGCGATGTTTCTGGCGGCGGGGAAGGGCGCGAAACATTTCGTGCAGACGCCGAAAGCGGCGATTTGTTTGACGCGCTGCATGGCCGTTTGCGCCGGATTCTCGGTTCAGAGTTTGCGGATAACGCGCTGAAGATCGAAGCGGAGCGTGAGGGGATTTTCCTGACAGGATACGCCGCCCTTCCCACATATTCGCGTGGGTCTTCGATCGCGCAATACCTGTTTGTGAATGGGCGACCTGTGAACGACAAGCTGCTTGTCGGGGCGCTGCGGGGCGCCTATTTTGACTTTCTGTCACGTGACAGGCATCCGGCAGCAGCGCTATTTCTAGAGGTCGAACCAAACCGTGTTGACGTGAATGTGCACCCGGCGAAATCACAGGTACGGTTTCGCGAACCGGGTGTTGCGCGTGGGCTGATCGTTTCTGCTCTTAGGCATGCGCTGGCAGAGGCGGGGCACAGGGCATCATCCACTGTTGCCGGGGCAACGTTAGGCGCAATGCGGCCGGAAACACCGGGTGGTCGGGTCTACCAGATGGACCGGCCAAGTTATGGAGCGACACAGGCAAGCTATGCCGCGCAGTCCCCTGCTTTTAATACGCCGGGGTTTGCAGAGGCGTCTGTTCCCTCTGCTCGCTTTGAAGACCCCACACCAAAAACAGATGAACATGCCACAGAGCTTCCTTTGGGTGCGGCGCGTGCGCAGGTGCATGAAAACTACATCATCGCGCAAACCGCAGATGGCATGGTTATTGTTGATCAGCATGCAGCGCATGAACGTCTGGTTTATGAAAAGCTGAAACGCCAGATGGCAGAGAACGGCGTTGCTGCGCAGGCATTACTGATACCGGAAATTGTAGATCTGTCAGAGGGCGACAGTGCCTTGCTGTTGGGGATGGCAGATGATCTTGCCCGCCTTGGGCTGGTGATTGAACCATTCGGTGGCAACGCAATCGCCGTTCGTGAAACCCCGGCTATTCTGGGTGCCGTGAACGCGCGCGGTATGATCATGGATATTCTCGATGAACTGGCGGACCTTGGCGATAGTCAAACCGTTAAGGCCCGGATTGAGGCGATCCTGAGCCGGGTGGCCTGTCATGGTTCGATCCGGTCTGGTCGGGTCATGCGCGCGGAAGAAATGAATGCGTTGCTACGCGAAATGGAGGCGACGCCACATTCCGGACAATGCAACCACGGTCGCCCAACCTATGTAGAACTCAAACTGGCCGATATTGAACGGCTGTTCGGACGCACATGATAGAGCTTGCAGGCCAGAACTATACTTGGAACGACCCGCTGGTGCTGATCGTCGGGGGGGTATTGCTGGCTTTTTTTATTCTGTTGATCATGGCGGTGCGCGCTTCTGGCCGGTCCGTACGGCTTGCAGAGCCTCTCGCGCAACAGATGGGCGCTTTGGGACAACGTGTTCAATTGCTTTCTGACGGGCAGCAGCAGCTTGCAGGGGGTTTGACCCATGTGTCAGAGGCGCAGGCAGCCTCGCAGGCCAATATGCTGCAACTGATGGAACAGCGACTTCAGGCGGTGACTTCGTCCATGAACGAGAACCTTCAGGGGACGTCGCGCCGAACAGCACAGTCGCTTGGCGAATTGCAGCAGCGCCTGATGACCATCGACAAGGCGCAAGCTAACATTGAAAAACTGTCGGGCGACGTGTTGAGCCTGCAGGATATTCTGTCAAACAAGCAGACGCGTGGGGCATTTGGTGAGATTCAGCTGAATGACATTGTTTCAAAGGCGCTGCCTAAAGACAGCTATTCAATGCAGGCGACGCTTTCGAACGGCAAACGTGCCGATTGTCTGATCCATTTGCCAAACCCGCCGGGGCCCATTGTTGTTGATAGCAAGTTCCCGCTTGAGGCTTACGAGGCGCTTCGGAACGCCAAGACCGATTGGGAGTTGAATGAGGCAGCGAAATTTCTTCGCGTTTCAGTTAAGGCGCATATCAAGGCGATCTCCGAGAAGTATATTCTGGAAGGGGAAACCGCGGACGGTGCCCTGATGTTTCTGCCGTCCGAGGCGGTTTACGCTGAACTGCATGCGAATTTTCCGGAACTTGTACGCGAAGGGTTTGCCGCGCGTGTCTGGATCGTGTCACCAACCACCTGCATGGCAACGCTGCACACCATGCGCGCCATTCTGAAAGACGCGCGGATGCGTGAACAGGCGGGGGCCATCCGCAAGACACTGCATCAGTTGCACCGCGATGTGGAAATTGTGGTTGAGCGTGTGGACAAGCTGAACACCCATTTTGGACAGGCTCGCGCAGACCTTGAAGGAATCAATACTGCGGCAGAGCGTGCAGGCAAACGCGCGGCACGGTTGGATAATTTCGACTTTGAAGAAATTGAGCAGGACGCGAAAGAGAATGTAGTTCCTCTATCAAAACTCTGAATGGCAGGTGGTTTGATAGCTAAAAAAGAAATTGGTTTACGCAGCCAGGTTCGCGATTTCGTTCTGCATCCAGTCTGCGAATTCTACGATCCTCTGATCAGGCCGCAAAGATTTTGGGAAGACAAGGTACATCCCACGCGACGTCGCAACGGTCAGAGGGTGCAGACGCACGAGTTGACCAGTTGCTTCGTCCGTTTGCGTGAGCTTTGAGTCGGCAATCGCGATTCCATTTCCTGAAAGCGCCAGATCAAGCATCCGCGCACGGTTTTTGTATTCCACTGTCGTTAAATCGGGGAGGTTTTTAATCCCTGCTGATTTAAACCAGTCAAACCAGTCATGCATTCTACCCTCGATATGGCCAAGGGTCATATCTGCAATCTCAGTGGGTCGCAGTGGAAGGCTCTTGTTGCCTATAAATGAGGGTGAACAGACGGGCCCAATTTGGTCGCCATGCAATAAAATTGCAGCCAGACCAGGCCATTTTCCGTCGCCGTATCGTAATCCGGCGTCAACATCCGTTTTTTGAAAATCAATAACGTCGTCTTCGAAACGTAACTGGATTCTTAAGCCAGGATTCTTGTCGTGAAACCGTTTCAAACGTGGAAGAACAAGACGATTGGAATAAAACGGCGCAGCAGAGATTACGATTGTCCCTTCCATTCGCTGGTTCAGAACTTCTGCTGTAGCGCCTTCTATTTCGTCGAGCGCACGCGTAAGTACGGGCGCGTATGCCTCTCCTGTTTCAGTGAGCTGAACTTCGCGTGTTAGCCGGTTAAAAAGCTGAACTTCAAGATAATCTTCCAGTGCTTTAATCTGATGGCTAACGGCCGCCTGCGAAACGCACAACTCGTTTGCCGCTTCTTTGAAGCTTACATGACGGGCTGCGGCCTCGAATGCGCGCAGTTGGTTCAGGTTGGGTAAGCGTCTGGCCATGTTTCACATACTTTAGAAAAACTAAACCATAGTGCAAAAATTGATCGTTTGTTGTCAAGGCGCGGGTTTCATTATGGTTCTTACAAGGTGCCGATAATCGCGAACTGACAAACAATAAAGGAGCTTACCATGCCACGGAACACACATACAAAGCCGCACTACACTGAACTCGATCTAATGCTTCTGCGTGCAGGAGTACGGAACACAAAAGACCACCCCTATTGGAGTTACAGACAGCCTAAAACCGTTCAGAACCTTCAGAATTTTGTGATCAGGTTATGTGGGAAAGCGGCAAACCTGCTACACACTTTGGCAAATAAAATCGACTTTGAAGTAAACGAAGCAGCGAAAGCTTAGCTAGAATACAAACAACAAAAAAAGGTGCCCCGATGAACTTGGTGGCACCTTTTTGTTTGCATGAAAGACATTCAGAATCTTAATCGACGTTTCACAAAACAAACCGCTGGAAATGCGAATAATTCAAAACGATTTGCAGTCATCAACCACCTGCAGATGTTGTGCAAGACGGTCAACTTCACCCATCCAGCGTGCAATCAGTTTGGGGTCTGAGGGTGCTGCATGCACACCTGCGGCGATTTCACGGTTCAGGACAGCCTCGACAGCCAACGAGACAGGAACGGACACAAGCCGCGCCATTGCTGTGCCGCGTTCGTCGCCCCAGGCGTCCATCACATATGTTTTGTGGTACACAGGAACACCCTCTTTTTCGGCTTTAAGTTCGACGCACATGATCACGCGGTCGGGTTCGCCCTCGTCATAGCTGTTCTCGTCCCAGAACTGATCCGACATTTCCTGAAGACGTGCGTCACCCGCAGGGCCGGAAAGCGTTTCAATTTCGGAAAAAACGTCTTTCCACGCCTCTGCCCAGCCGTTCAGCCGCAGGGTGCCACGAACGAACTCTTTAACACGCCAGTTTTTATCGAACTGGTAGTCAGCCATGAACGGGAGCGAATCCCGGTTCGGATAGACTTCAAAGGTTTCGGGCTGATCAAGCGGAGCGGTATAGCTGCTGATCGCATCCCAGGGGCGCGCAACATCAAGCGAAACATAGTCACGGATCGATTTTGACGGAGACCGCAGTGCCTTGAGCACGCCAACCGGTGACCAGCTAAACTTATAGCGAAAGGGGTTTGGTATTTTTGGCACCCCGCCACAGTAAGATTTGAAGGTGATGCCGTTTGTGGCGTTATAGGCACCTGAGGCACGATAATCAGCAACCAGCCAATGCGCCATCAAATGGTCAATGCCGGGGTCAAGGCCAACTTCGTTCACAAGGCAAACACCAGCATCTCGGGCAGTCGCATCCAAAGCTCTCATTTCGGGGGCGATATAGCTGGAACTGACAAAATGCGCGCCTTTGGAAATGCACAGCTCTGCCAAGGGTACATGCCAATCGCCCGGAAGCATTGAAACCGCGACATCGCCGGATTGCAGAACTGCTGCAAGATCATCAAGCGAGAATACATGAATGTCATCGGTCAGATCGCCAACGGCCTCTTGTGCCTTCCCGATAGTCCTGTTCCAGACAGTCACTTTGTGACCGGCTTCAATCAGGCGGCGGAGGCCGGGGATGGCCGAAAGGCCGGTGCCACACCAATGGATTGTCATATCTTCCTCACAGGGTTTTTGTGTGTTTATCAAATTCAGCTTTGGCTCTTCCCCAGACGCCAGACGTAAGATCGGGAAGAGTCATCAGCGACGCCAAAAGCTGACCCGCAAAATCCTCGGATGACTCGCGCGGCAACATTGACGGAAGGTTGTCGATCGCCATGACATCTAACGGGGGAGTGTCATACACGCGAACGGCAGGGGATTCCCAAGTCGTTGCACTTTCGTAAACCGGAACTGGGTTGTAATCGCTGTCCGGATCACATGCCACATCTCCGACAACCGTAAGAGTGCGCTGCGCTGTCAGGGCAGATTTTGGCACAAAGACAGGTGTTCCGGGCCGTGCAAAGATACAGTTGATGAAAAGATCGTGCTGCAGCACCTCGGGAAACGGTCCGCCAGAGGCGGTTTCGGCCATATCCCATTTCGTGACAGGAACCCCGAGGCTTTCGCAAAGGTCAGAAGCGCCGGCACCAACGCGGCCCAGTGCGCCAATGACCAAAGCTGTTGGGCGCTCATCCGAAAGCGCGTCGAGCTCTGTTCCCAGATCATCAAGCAAGTCATCCTTGCTGGCATAGACACCGACCGGCCCACAAATGCTACCGTGCTGTTGTGCAACCCAGCATTTCAGGCTTACAGCAGCACCTGCGAAACCAGCCCAGTACCCGAATGCGGCAACCCGGCGACCCGTTTCATCGACCAGATATTCAAGGTCGTAAAGCGTTCCGCCACCGGTTTTGAAGCGTTGTAACAGAGCCTTGCCAGAATGCTGACCCTTATATGCATGACCAAACATGATGTGGCGATGCGGAAGCGGTGTGCCGTCTTCTGGCAGTTCTTTAAGACCAAAAATAATTGCATCTGCAGGTGCGTCTGGCCAGCTGTTCTCAGGCGCAATTTCACACCCGGCTTCGCGGTAGCCAGCAAGCGGAATGGCACGGGCTGAACTTTCTTCGACAGTTACTTTCAAACCTGCGTCCAGCAATGCCTTTGCACCCTCGGGTGTAATTCCAACGCGTTCCTCGTTTTGCCGCTGTTCGGCCCGTACCCAAAGATGTGTCATCATGTTGCTTTCGTTAAATTTCGGACGAACAATAACCCTGTCCAGCGATGCCTTAAAGATGCGTTTGTGCAAACCTGCGTTCTGTATTTTCGAGATGCGGTACGCCGTTGAAATGGGTCAGGGCCATGGTGTCCCCCAACCGGTGAAGATGATGGACAGACGTATTCATGATTGCAAGGCAGGCGCGTGACATTGCCGGTGTACCAAGCCCCATTGTAAGCCGCAAAACCATGCTGATCAGCCCGGCTGACGTTACTGCAAGGGCTGGCCCTTTTCCTTGTGCAATTTCGTCAATCACACCAGAGACACGGTCTTCAAAAGCCTGGAAGCTTTCGGGTGGATTGTCGATGTCACCCGCCTGCCATAACGTGAAAAGCGCCGGCAGATGCGCGACAAATCCTTCACGGGAGTCTGGAATTGGTAAGCCATGTTGTGTCTTGATCAACTCTGCAAGTGTGAAATACTCGATCTCGTTAAGCCGTGAGTCCTGAATGATTTCTGCATGAAGGTCGGCCCCCATGGAAAGTGCAGTTTCGTTTTGGCGTATCAATGTTCCGCAATAGACGCGTTCGAATCGCGCGCCTGAAAGCGTCAGATGTTCACCCAGCCACTTTGCCTGTTGATGGCCGAGCGGGCTAAGCTGGTCATAACTCTCTTCGTCACGGGCGTTGGTCTGGGCTTGTCCATGACGAACAAAGGTGATCTGCGACATGGTTGTTTGCTCCTTTGCCCAGAGACTTATGTCAATGTTGCGGCAGGGGAAAGGACGTGCGTTGAAATGTCATTATTTTCCGTTAGGAACCTGCCTTGGCGCATTTGGTTACCTGCCTGTCGCGGATGAGGGCTTCGCCTTTCCTTTGCTATGCTTTAAATTGGGGCGATTAAGGGAGCCCGCCTATGACCGATAACATCCGATTCACCCTGGACGGCAAAGACGTTGAAGCCGAAAACGGCGAAACAATCTGGGAAGTTGCCAAGCGTGAAGGCACGCTTATTCCACATCTTTGTCACAAGGACGCTCCTGGATATCGGTCTGACGGCAACTGTCGTGCCTGCATGGTTGAAATTGACGGAGAGCGGGTTTTGGCCGCGTCCTGCATTCGCACACCAAGCGAAGGGATGAAGGTCACAACAGATTCGGCACGTGCAGATACCGCCCGCAAGTTGGTTATGGAGATGCTTGTTTCCGATCAGCCAGCGCAGGAAGTGGCCCACGATAAGTCATCCCACCTTTGGGATATGGCCGCGATGCAGGGTGTTGGCGAAAGCCGGTTTCCCAAACTGGAAGACGGGCGCATTCCGCTTTTGGATGACAGCCATGTCGCGATGAGCGTAAATCTAGACGCCTGCATTCAATGCGGTTTGTGCGTGCGGGCCTGTCGCGAAGTGCAGGTCAACGACGTGATCGGCATGGCCGGGCGCGGGCATGATGCCTACCCGACATTTGATATGGCAGACCCGATGGGCGCGTCAACCTGCGTGGCTTGCGGTGAATGTGTTCAGGCCTGTCCGACTGGCGCGTTGATGCCTGCGACTGTGACGGATGAGAACCAGGTTGGGGACAGTCGTGATTTTGACAATGAAGTCGAAAGCATCTGCCCGTTTTGCGGCGTCGGCTGTCAGGTTTCGCTAAAGATTAAAGACGGCAAAGTGAAATATGTAGACGGTATCAACGGCCCGGCAAACGAAGGGCGGCTCTGCGTTAAGGGGCGGTTTGGTTTTGACTACATCCACCACCCGCACCGGATAACGAAGCCTCTGATCCGCCGCGAAGATGCACAGGCAAAAGGTCTGAATGTTGATCCGGCCAATCCGCTGACCCATTTTCGAGAAGCAACCTGGGAAGAGGCACTTGATGTTGCTGCAGGAGGTCTTGCCAAACTGCGCGACACGCAGGGCGGAAAATCGATTGCCGGGTTTGGCAGCGCGAAATGCACTAATGAAGAAGCCTACCTTTTTCAGAAACTGATCCGTCAGGGATTTGGCCATAACAACGTTGATCACTGTACACGACTTTGCCATGCATCTTCGGTTGCGGCATTGATAGAAAATGTTGGTTCAGGCGCGGTTACCGCAACCTTTAATGAAATCGAAAATTCGGATGTCGCGATTGTTATAGGCTGTAATCCGATAGAGAATCACCCGGTTGCGGCGACCTTTTTTAAGCAATTTACGAAACGTGGCGGCAAGCTAATCGTGATGGACCCGCGCGGCGTTGGCTTGCGCCGTTTTGCAACACATATGCTGCAATTCCGGCCCGGTGCTGACGTTTCAATGCTGAACGCGATCATGAATGTGATTGTCGAAGAAGAGCTGTACGACAAACAATATATCGATGCCTACACAGAGAACTGGGAAGCTGAAAAAGAGCATCTCAAAGGCTTCTCGCCCGAAGCGATGAGTGAGATTTGCGGTATCGAACCTGAAGTTTTGCGTGACGTGGCTCGCCTCTTTGCAGGCGCTAACGCAGCCATGATTTTCTGGGGCATGGGCATATCGCAACATATCCACGGAACTGACAATTCGCGCTGTCTGATCAGTCTTGCTCTGATGTCTGGCCAGATTGGCCGACCGGGTGCAGGTTTGCACCCGTTGCGCGGACAAAATAACGTGCAGGGCGCGTCTGACGCCGGGCTCATTCCGATGTTCCTGCCGGACTATCAGACGGTCACGGACGATGGTGTTCGTTCTGCCTTTACCGAGGTCTGGAAATCAGGTGATTTCAGCGCTGAAAAAGGCCTGACCGTAACCGAGATTGTGGATGATATTCACGCCGGAAACACGCGCGGCATGTACATTCTGGGGGAAAACCCGGCGATGTCCGACCCGGATGTCGAACACGCACGCGATGCATTTGCAAAGTTAGAGCATCTTGTTGTGCAGGATATTTTTGTCACCGAAACGGCGTGCTTTGCAGATGTCATCCTGCCAGCTTCGGCATTTTATGAAAAATCAGGCACTGTGACGAACACCAACCGTCAGGTGCAGATGGGCCGCCCTGCAGTGACACCCCCGGGTGAAGCAAAGCAGGATTGGTGGATCGAGGTAGAGCTTGCAAAACGGCTTGGGCTGGATTGGGGCTATACCGACCCATCCGAAGTCTTTGCTGAAATGAAGCTGAATATGAAAAGCCTTGATAACATAACCTGGGATCGTCTGGTGAACGAAGGCGCGGTGACTTATCCGTCGCTCAGCCCAACTGACCCCGGTCAGGCGATTGTGTTCGGAGACGGATTCCCACGGCCTGACGGTCGTGCCAAATTCACGCCTGCAAGTGTTATCGCGCCTGATGAAGCGCCGGATGCAGACTATCCGATGATCCTGACCACCGGACGCCAGCTTGAACATTGGCACACTGGCTCTATGACACGTCGATCAAAGGTTCTGGACGCGGTTGAGCCTGAGGCGAACTGTTCCCTTCATCCCAAAACCTTGCGTACAATGGGCGTTGAACCGGGTGACATGATCCGACTGACAACCCGACGTGGGTCAATCGAGATCATGGCGCGTGCTGACCGCGCAATTGCCGAAGATATGGTCTTCCTGCCATTTGCTTTTGTAGAGGCAGCGGCGAACATTCTGACCAACCCCGCGGTCGATCCCTACGGCAAGATCCCAGAATTTAAATTCTCGGCCGTTAGGGTAGAAAAGCAGGATAGCGCGATAGCGGCCGAATAAATCATGTCAGTTGGTGCGGATCGTTTTCTGAAAGATCTTCATCAACTGCGCACGTTTGGTGCGACGGGAACTGGTATTGTACGACGTGCATTTTCGGATATGGATATCGCGGCGCGGCTGTGGCTGGCGGCTGAAATGCAGGAGGCCGGATTAACACCGCAGTTTGACCCGGTCGGCAATTTGTTTGGTCTGCATCCTGCCGAAAAAAGCCTGCTCATTGGCTCTCATTCCGACACGCAACCCGAAGGTGGGTGGCTTGACGGCGCGTTGGGCGTTTTGATGGGGCTCGCGATTGCGCGCGCGTCTGTTCAGGCAGGTGGCCCGCCAGTTTCAGTTGTATCCTTTCAGGATGAAGAGGGGCGGTTTGGCGGGCTCACCGGAAGCCGTGTTTGGGCTGGCGACATTTCGTTGTCGGAGGTAGATGATCTATGTGATTTCGATGGCATCAGTTTCGCGGACGCACGTTCAAAGATGAAAGAACTGGCCGGTGATTTTGTTAATCCAGCACAGTTCACGGGTTACATTGAACCCCATATCGAACAGGGCCCTGTTCTGGACACCTCTGGTGAGAAGGTTGGCGTTGTAACCGAGATTGTCGGTACACGCGAATTGCTCGTGACACTTAAAGGTCAGCAAAATCACGCGGGAACAACACCCATGCCGATGCGCCGCGATGCGTTTCAAGCCCTTGCTGAGTTTTCGCATGAATTGAACGGGCGCTTCCAGAATGTTGTTGCATCGCAAACCGTCTGGACGATTGGGCATGTCGAGGTGCATCCAAACGCCGCGTCGATTGTTCCGGGACAGGTCAGGTTCTCGGCCCAATGGCGCGATGGTGACGCGGGCAGGTTAGCGTGCATGGAGGATATCGTGCGTGAAACGCTGGCAGATGTTTGTGCCACGCACGGTATCGGCGCCCGTCTTTCAGAGTCGCAACAAATATTACCGGTCAAAATGGATACAGGTTTGCGCGAAAAGTTAGAAATTGCCGCCGAGCAATCGGTGCCGGGGAGCTGGCGAAAGATGCCATCAGGCGCGTTGCATGACGCCTCCTACGTTGCACGCTTGATGCCCACCGCAATGATGTTTGTTCCGTCCATTGGTGGTATCAGCCATAGTTTTGAGGAAGACACGGCAGAAGATGATCTTGTGATAGGGCTCAATGTTTTGGCCCGCGCAGCGTTTGGCTAGCGAAGCAAACCGCACGTGATTGGAAGAGTTGCAATCGGGCTGTAATTCCAACCATTGCGAAGGCCTGCTTTGCGGGACGAAGCGGACGCTGAATCTCTCTGCCTAGCTACGGTTCACGGAAGGCCAAAGCCCCGCTATAGTTACGTGTGAACATCGAAAGTCAAAGGTGCGTATTGGTATGGCACGGCAGCTCCCGCACGAGAGTCAAAAGAAGTACCTTGTTTATGCCGGTACCGGAACAGACCTCATTTTCAACCACGGCATTGAGCTGCCGGGGTTTGCGTCATTTCCGCTGCTTGAAAAGCCTGAATCCCGGGCAATCTTAGCCAACCAGATGAAAGCAATTGTAGACCTTGCCGGAGAGATGAAGGTGGGGTGTATTCTTGATGCTCCGACATGGATGGCGAATGTCGATCGAGCTGCGCCGTTGGGCTACGGGGCCGGGCAGCTTGTTGATGTTAACAGAGACGGTGTCGCGCTAATGGAAGAAGTGCGCCAAGCTGCTGGCCGCGATGATGTATTGGTCTCGGCCTGCATTGGTCCGCGCTATGACCCTTATGCTGACATACCACCCTTGTCTGTCGAAGACGCACGTCAATACCACAGCGCTCAAATGAGCAGTCTGAAAGATACAAGCGTCGACCTTGTCACCGCCTATACATTCAACCGTCCGAGCGAGGCCGCAGGCTGTATCCTGGCTGCCCGAAATGTCGATCTGCCAATCATCATGTCACTGGTGGTCGAGACTGACGGGTGTTTGGCAGATGGCACAAAACTTGTCGAAGCGATTGATTGGATCGACGCCGCAACCAATGCGGCTGCATCGTTTTTCATGGTCAACTGTGCTCATCCAACCCACTTCTCCAGAGCGCTAAAAAACCATCCTCGATTGAAAGGAATTGTGGCGAACGCTTCGATTTGCTCACATGCAGAACTTGATGAGGCAGACGAATTGGACGAAGGCGATCCTCGCCAGCTCGGCAAGCAGATCGCCGAGATAGCGCGGGACAATCCATCGATAATAGTGTTTGGGGGATGCTGTGGTACCGATATGCGCCACCTGAAATCGATGGCGCGTGAATTGAGTTAGCCAACCTGTTTCTGTTTAAGCTTTGGGCTCAGAACAGCCATCGGGCGTTTTCAGTTAGATTAAGCCGTGACTCTAGATCACGCCCGCTGATAGCCGCGTCGCAACATTCGCTCTCGTGCCCTGTCGGCAGCAAGCGAAGCTGCGCGTAAATCACCAAACAACGCGATGCGTTGCTGGCCTGAACAACCACGACCACCCCAATCAAACACCACAGACCATTCCCCAAAAAGATTCAGAGATATTTCAATGCGATAATATGTGGGCAACCCTTTGGCAGAAGCGCCTTTTGTCATGAAGCAGACAGCCATGAGAGGAGTCTAAAAGGCGAAGATTCAGGCCGCAAGCGCTTTCCGAAATCTTCGCCGATTTTCCGCTTACCCGACCAGAACGATTGCGCTGCTTCCCGCACCGCGACGCAAAGCATGAGTATCGGCTAGTTCCGGGTCGTTGATCCACGCGAGGGCGGAATCGCGATCTGGAAAGCTAAGCACGGCGGCCATGTCTGGTGCCGGGATGTCGCCCTCAAGTACGGCGGGGGACGGTGCTGCGCTTAAAACTGCGCCGCCGTGTTTGGCCAGCGCATCGCCAGCTTTTTCACGGTAGGCGGAAAGGCTGTCCTTGTTAGTAATAGAAATGTGAACGGTTGCATAAATCATGGTCAGTCTCCTGTGATGAGTTTTTGATTTAGTTGGGTCGCAGGCATGCGAAAACCAGATGCTTTTGCAGACATAGTATGCAAAAATGCATGTCATGAGAGAGAATTGGGATGATCTTCGCGCCGTTCTTTTTATGGTGCGGCACGGCTCGCTGGCCGCGGCGGCAACAGCTTTGGATGTGAACTACACGACCGTCGCGCGCCGTATCGCGCAGGCGGAAGAAAGCTATGGTGTTCTTCTGTTTGAAAGACTGCCCCAGGGCTACGTTGCAACAGACGCCGGATTGCTCGCTGCTTGCGAAGCTGAAAAGATGGAAGATGCAGAGACAGGATTTCGTCGTGCGCTGGCAAAGGCTGATACAAGACTGAGTGGCCCTTTTTCGATCACGGCGCCTCAACTGTTGATTGCCGCACACCTGTGTCACGTCATCGAAGAGTTTCTTGGAAAGCATCCGGAGGTCGAGCTTACAGTTCGTGCAAGCAACGCGTTGCTGAACCTCAACCGCCGGGAAGCTGACCTCGCGATACGAATTAGCGAGAGCCCGGGCGATACGCTCGTCGGTCGGCGGTTGACGGGACAGCAGACCGCATCCTTTGCGTCCGCCGAAGTGGCGACGCGAATAGAAACCGCGCCAGAGGCGACGATAGATTGGATTGGTTTTACCTATTGGACCAAACCGCCAAAGGCATCTTTGGAGAACTATCCGAACGCACGGATCAAGATGCAGTTTGATGACATGAGCGCCGTGTTGGGTGCGACACAGGCCGGATTGGGCGTTGCGCGGATGCCGATGTTTCTTGGGCGGTCAGCCGGGTTGACGCAAGTGCCTGTTTTGCCCCCGCAGCCGTACACTGACATCTGGGCCGTAGCACATCGAGATATCTGGGCATCGGCTAAAGTCACGGCATTCAAAGAGTGTCTTTTACCTTACTTCAAGGCGCACGCGGCGGAATTTATGGCCTAGACTGAAGCCCAGTTCACATCACCCAGAAAAATGTATCCTGCACCGTAAATGGTCTTTATCAGACGCGGATTTTTGGGGTCTTCACCCAGCTTCGTGCGCAAGCGCGAGATGCGAACATCCATGGCCCGGTCAAAGCTTTCACTGGCAACGCCGCCCAGTGTTTCCTGCATCTGTGCACGGGAAATCAGACGTTTGGGGCTGTCCAGAAACAGGCGTAAAACTTCACCTTCCGCGTGGCTGAAAGGTGTTTCTTCTCCCGCTGCATTCAACAATACATAGCGGTCAAAATGTGCTTCCCATCCCTCGAAATGTGCAATTGAACGGGTTGTTGTTGTTTCTTTCCCACTGCGCAGCCGCGCACGGACACGGGCGACAACTTCGGCCGGATCGAACGGTTTGATGATGTAATCATCCGCCCCAAGTTCGAGCCCTGTCACCCGGTCTTGTACCTGTGCACGTCCGGATATGATAATTATGGCGGCTCCACTTTCCAACGCCAGCCGGTGGACCAGCGCAAGCCCGTCGCGGTCAGGCAATCCGAGATCGACAAGACAGACGTCAGGCGCGGTCGATTTCAGCGCGGCCTCAAACTCTGTCGCGCGGCCAAAGCTCGTTGTGCGAAATCCGGCTTCTTCAAGCGCGTCTGACAACATCCGCCGGATTTCCGGCTCGTCATCCAGAATTGCAATGAGCGGTGCGTTTGCTTTTGTCATTGTACGGGCTCCGTCGTCAGGAATGCGGCAAGTTCGCTGGTCGTAAATGGCTTGCCGATCAATGGGAATCGCGACGCTGCAGCAACGCGCACCGGGTCTGTTGGCGGCAGAGAGGTCATCAGATGTGCAGGGGCCTTCACCCCCTTTTCTGCCAGGCGCTGCAACATCTCGTCACCACTTCGGCCACCTGCAAGCAGGACATCTGAAAGGATAATGTCGATACCGGAAACTTCTGCCAGTTCTTCGCCCTCTTCTGCGGTTTCTGCTTCGATAACACTATGGCCCATATCAACGAGCATTTCGCGCACCGAGGTGCGGATGTCCGGAGAATCTTCGACCAGAAGGACGAGCCGGCTTGGCATGTTTCCGCGGGTTGGGCGCAGCGGAAGGCGCAGCGTTACGCGCGCACCAATTTCAGTGTTCATAAGTTTGACATGGCCACCGGCCGATTTAGTCATGTCATAAACCATTGAGAGGCCAAGTCCTGAGCCTTCAATACCTTTGGAGGTGAAAAACGGGTCCAATGCGTGCAACAGTGCTTTTTCACTGAACCCCGGGCCGGTGTCGCTGACGCTGATTTCAAGCCAGGTGTCGCGTACAGGATGCGCGAAGAGTGTGATTTTTCCGGTTTGCTCACCTATCGCATCCTTGGCGTTTAACAGCAGGTTAAGCAGGGAATCCTGCAGAAACCCCGGATCGAGAAGCAGGGGAGCCGTAAAGCCAAGATGCTGGATATCGAGTATGATGTTGTCTGGCAAAGTCGGACGGGCAAGCATCGTGAGATCAGCCAGAAACTCTGGAATATGAGTGGCAGTCGGGCGTGCTTCGCGATGCCCGGACATTTGTGCGATACGGTCAAGAAGGTTGCCGCCACGACGTGCTGCGGATTGCGTGGCGTTAATGAGGTCCATTGCGTCCGACGGCAAGTTCATTCGCGAAAGCCGCGATTGCATCCCAAGAATGATCGTCAACAAATTAGCAAAGTCATGTGCGAGACCCGACGTAAGTTGGGCTGCCAACTCTCTTTTGCTGGTCTGAGACAATGCCGCGCGTGTTTGGGTTTCTTCCGTAACATCCATGGAAAGTACGTAAACACCATTAATCGGTCCTTCCCGGCGATCAGGTGTAAAGGCCACGCGGATACGTCTGCTTGAATCTTGGTGGGTGAATTCAAAAACGCTCGGCTCACCTTTGAAAGCCTGTTCGAGATATGATGAGCAATACTCAAAAGCGTTTTTACCAAGCGCCTCGCTGATATGCAGATCAATAATGTTAGACGGACATCCCGGCATGACCGCGCTTAGCTGGCGGTTGGAAAACGTGTAGTGTCCCTCAAGGTCCAGATGCGCAATATGGGCGGGCATCATTTCAGTGGTCATCCGCGTGCGGGCTTCCATTTCAGTGAGCTGGCGTTTCGTTTCTTCCAACGCTGTGATTGTAGCAGCCAGTTGACGGTTAGATTGGGACAATCTTTCGGCGTGCAAAAACACCTGATCTGAAAGCTCTTCGGAACGAGACCTTAGCAATTCTTCCTGTTGTTGAATCGCGGTGATGTCTGTGTAAACGGCAACCCAGCCGCCCTGGGGCAGCGGATTTCCTTCAACTGAAATAGTTTGCCCGTTTGCGCGTGTACGCTCAAGATAATGTGGCTCAAACGCCTTCGCCTGATCAACGCGGGCCTGAATAAATTCGTCAGGGTCAGTGATTTCGCCGTATTCGCCGCGCTCTACCAGAAATCGAATGGTATCGGCGAATGTGGCACCGGGTGTTACAAGCGCGTTTGGCAGGTCAAAGATTTCCTGAAAGCGCTGGTTGGATACCGCAAGACACAGATCGCTGTCATAAATAGACAAAGCCTGTTGAATCAGGTTGAGCCCGGCCTGCGTCAGTGAAGATGTTTGGGCCCTGTTTTTCGCCATTCCGGTATCCTTTCATTCCTTCGCTAACACCGAAAAGGGGCGTGAGGAAAGAGCCAGCACCCTGTTGTTACAATTCGAAAGGTTTGTGACAAAGTCAGGAAAACTTTGACCCGGCATAAAAACAGGCGAAGCTAGGGGCGCAAAGAATCGCCCCATGGCGAGATTGGCGTGTTAAACGTCAGGGAGGAACAGAATTGATTGATCGCTCAGCGGCGCCAAGCGCACTGAACTCTATTCCTGCGTTGCTTGCACGCAATGCAACGGAATTTAGCACATCGCCAGCGTATCGCGAAAAAGAATACGGTATCTGGCAAAGTTGGACCTGGGCCGAGGCAGCAGAAGAGATTGAATCCCTTGCACTGGGTTTTTTAAATCTGGGTGTTAACGAAGGCGACTACATTGCCGTTATTGGGCGCAATCGGCCTAAACTTTATTGGTCGATGGTTGCGGCGCAAATGTGTGGTGCGATCCCAGTTCCTTTGTATCAGGACGCGAATGCAGAAGAGATGGCCTATGTTTTGGGCCATTGTGGTGCGCGGTTTGTTGTTGTTGCGGACCAGGAGCAGGTCGACAAAGTGATCGAGGTGCAGGAGCAGCTTCATCAGTTCGAACATATGATCTATCTGGATCCTCGCGGATTGCGCAAATACGATCATTCCCGTTTGCATGAATATTCGCATATTCAGGCGCAAGGGCGCGCAGCGGATGATGAGTTTCGCCCCGTGTTGGAGAAGCGGCGCGCAGCACTTGATTTGGATTCAACCTGTGTGATGCTTTACACATCCGGCACGACAGGTAAGCCTAAGGGCGTGGTTCTGTCGAACCGAAACATCATTGTCACCTCGCAGCATTCGTCAGAATTTGATCATCTCAAACTTGGGGACGAGGTGCTCGCATACTTGCCGATGGCCTGGGTTGGAGATTTTATATTTTCCATTGGGCAGGCAATGTGGACAGGGTTCTGCGTAAACTGCCCCGAAAGTCCAGATACCATGATGGCCGATCTATGCGAAATCGGGCCGAGCTATTATTTTGCACCGCCGCGGATTTTCGAAACACAGCTGACAAGCGTGATGATCCGGATGGAGGATGCAGGCAAATTTAAAAAGGGTCTGTTTGACTATTTCATGGCGCTCGCTCGCAAAGTGGGCCCGGATTTGCTTGACGGGAAACCAGTTAGCCTTTGGGACCGGCTTAAATACAAGCTGGGCGAGTTCTGCATTTATGGACCGCTAAAAAACACACTCGGGTTTTCCAAGGTGCGCGTTGGGTACACTGCTGGCGAGGCGATTGGCCCGGAGATTTTTGATTTCTATCGCTCGCTGGGCATTAATCTCAAGCAGCTATACGGTCAGACAGAAGCCTCTGTTTTCATCGCTCAGCAACCTGATGGCGAAGTTCGGTCAGACACGGTGGGCGTACCGTCACCGGGAGTGGAAATTCGTCTGGAAGACAACGGAGAGATTTATTATCGGTCTGCCGGCACATTTGTTGAGTATTACAAAAACCCCGAGTCCACTGCAGACACGAAGGATGCAGAAGGATGGGTTGCAACGGGCGACGCGGGCTTCTTTGAGGAAGGTACTGGCCATCTTCGGATCATTGACCGCGCCAAAGATGTTGGCAAAATGGCCGATGGAAAGTTGTTCGCGCCGAAATATGTTGAGAACAAGCTTAAGTTTTACCCCAACATTCTGGAAGCTGTTGTTTTTGGAAGCGGGCGAGACCGCTGTGCTGCGTTTATCAATATTGACCTGACAGCCGTCGGCAACTGGGCGGAACGCAATAATATCGCCTACGCATCCTATCAGGAACTTGCCCAACATCCCGATGTGTACAAGACCATTCAGACGCACATCGAAGAGGTCAACAAATCGATTGCAGAAGACTCCATGTTATCAGGGTGTCAGATCCACAGGTTCCTGATTTTGCACAAAGAACTTGATGCTGACGATGGTGAAATGACGCGGACCAGAAAAGTGCGCCGTAAGATCGTGGAAGAAAAGTTCCATGACCTGATAACGGCACTCTATGACGGGTCGGAACGCGTTCAGACCACAACGGAAGTCACTTACGAAGACGGCCGAAAGGGGTCGATTTCAGCCAATCTAGAATTGCGCGATGTAGCGGTTGTCACGCCTCAGCAGAAAATGGCTGCGGAATGATCGGGAATACACACGCAACGGCTCTTGCGGGCTTCGGTGATAGGACTGCTTTGGAGCAGAGATATGAATGATATGAGTCAGGACGGCTACGTCACAGAAGACGGTCGCCAAATTGGCGGTGTGATGATGGAAATGAAAAACATCACACTGAAATTTGGTGGTGTGGTGGCAATCGAAGACATCAGCTTTGACATCCGTGAAGGTGAAATTCGCGCAATCATCGGGCCGAACGGTGCCGGAAAGTCGTCAATGCTAAACGTGATTTCCGGGTTTTATCATCCACAGGAAGGTGAAGTCTGGTTTCATGGGACAGAGCGCCCGGCAATGAAACCCTATGAAGTCGCGCGGCAAGGCGTGGCGCGGACCTTTCAGAACATCGCGTTGTTCGAAGGAATGACCGTGCTTGATAACGTTATGACAGGGCGTTTGACCCATATGAAATCCGGACTGCTGAGTCAGGCAATCTGGTGGGGCAAAGCGTTGCAGGAAGAAGTCAAAAACCGCGAAGTTGTTGAGAAGGTTATCGACTTTCTGGAAATTCAATCAATCCGCAAAACGCCCGTTGGACGGTTGCCGTATGGCCTGAAAAAACGGGTTGAACTGGCTCGGGCCCTTGCGGCAGAGCCAAAGCTTTTGCTGTTGGATGAACCCATGGCAGGGATGAACGTGGAGGAGAAAGAGGACATGAGCCGCTTTATCCTTGATGTAAACGATGAATTTGGCACCACCATCGCGCTGATCGAGCACGATATGGGTGTTGTGATGGATCTGTCTGACAGGGTTGTTGTGATGGACTATGGCAAAAAGATCGGCGACGGGACACCCGACGAGGTCAGGAACAATCAAGACGTGATCGACGCTTATCTTGGCGTGGCACATTAAGGGGACGAGACTTTGGAACTTTTGAATCAGCTTTTCGTGAACCCTTTCGTCGACATGGTCGCTGCACCGGATTTTCTGTTGCAGGTTTTGTGGGAAGGGCTTGTTTCAGGCGTACTCTACGCACTGATTGCGCTGGGATTTGTGCTTATTTTCCGATCTTCGCGTATTTTCAACTTTGCCCAAGGCATTATGGTTGTTTTCGCCGCGCTGACCTTGGTCGGCCTCTATGCAATGGGTATTCCTGCATGGATATCGGTTGTGCTGACGCTTGGTGTGATGTTCATGCTTGCTGTCACAATCGAACGGGTGGTTCTTCGACCTCTTGTTGGTCAGCCTGATATCATTCTCTTCATGGCAACGATCGGGATTACACTGTTCCTGATTGGCTTTGGCGAGTTGATATTCGGCGGTGAAAACAAACAGATGATCACCAGCGAGCTGGGCATTCCGACAGGCGCGTTTGAACTTAATCCATTCGGTGGCTTCCTGTTGCTTGAGCAAAAAGACATCACCGCAGTTATTGGTGCGGTGTCCCTTGTTATTGGGTTGTTGTTGTTTCTCAACAAAACACGCATGGGTCGCGCTGTTCGGGCGCTGGGCGATGACCATCAGGCAGCGCTGTCTGTTGGTATCTCGCTCCGTACGATCTGGGTGCTTGTGTGGTTTATCGCAGGCGTTATCGCATTGGTAACAGGTGTCGTCTGGGGCGCACGCGCGGGGGTTAGCTTTGCGCTTGAAGTGATTGCCTACAAGGCCTTGCCAGTTCTTATGCTTGGCGGCCTTGAAAGTATCACTGGCGCAATTATCGGCGGCTTAGCCATCGGCATCCTGGAGAAGCTGTTTGAGATTTACTGGGGTCAGCCGATCATGGGAGGCAATACCGAGACGTGGTTTGCCTTCGTTCTGGCGCTGATTGTCCTGCTGTTCCGTCCGCAAGGGCTGTTCGGCGAAAAGATTATCGAGAGGGTATAGGCAATGCTTTTCAGAACCGCAGGCCAATTCAAGACCTCTTACCTCAAAGATCAGACACTGTTTCCGGTGCGGCAGGATGCTATTCTGCTTGGCATAATCCTTGCCTTCGCCTGGGTGATCTTTCCTCTGACTGCAAGCGAGTTTACTTTTCAGACGCTGCTTATTCCGGTGCTGGTCTATTCTCTGGCTGCGTTGGGGCTTAATATTCTGACGGGTTACGCCGGCCAGCTTAGCCTAGGAACGGGCGCTTTCATGGGCGTCGGCGCCTATGCATGCTATAAAATGATAACGATCTTTCCCGAAATGAACCTGCTTGTCGCGGTGCTTATGTCCGGGTTGTTTTCCGCTTTCATCGGTGTTTTGTTTGGTTTGCCAAGCCTTCGGATCAAGGGTTTTTATCTTGCGATCGCCACTTTGGCTGCGCAGTTTTTCCTTGTCTGGCTGTTTGAAAAATGGGCGTGGCTTTACAATTACAACGCCTCCGGCGCCATTCAGGTGCCCCATGTTGAAATGCTGGGCACACCAGTTGCCGGGCCGCAGGCTGCCTCTATGACGCAGTATTATTTTGTGTTGGTTGTTGTGACTTTGATGACGATTCTGGCAATCAATCTTACGCGGGGAACGCAGGGCCGGATTTGGAAGGCAACACGCGATATGGACATCGCGGCAGAGCTGATTGGTATCAACCTTCTGAAGTCAAAGCTTACGGCCTTTGCCGTATCTTCATACATCGTCGGGGTTTCAGGGGCGTTGTTTGTTTTCCTTTGGCGGGGTGCTGCAGAGCCCAACCTGTTTGATATCCCGATCTCGTTCCGTATTTTGTTTATCGCGATTATCGGCGGATTGGGGTCAATCATGGGTAACTACATGGGCGCGATCCTTATTGTTGCCCTGCCGGTGGTGTTGAAAACGCTGCCGGAAACATTTGGCATTCCGATTTCTTCGGCTACGGTTGAACATCTGAATGTCATGGTGGTTGGCGCGCTGATCGTGTTTTTCCTGATCATTGAACCACACGGATTGGCGCGGCTTTGGACGCTGATACGTGAGAAATTTATCATCTGGCCATTCCCGCACTAGGGGCAGGCTAATAACAAAAGACAGTAACAACTGAATGACTATTAACGGGAGGAAGAAAATGAAAAAACTTACCAATCTGGCGGTTGCCTCGGCGATTGCCGTTGTAACGGCCGGGGCTGCGATGGCCGAAGGCCTGAACGTGCCAAACCTTACGTACCGGACAGGTCCTTTCGCGGCGACCGGTATTCCGCTGATGAACGGTCAGCGTGACTATATGGCAATGTTGAATGCGCGTGATGGCGGCATCGGCGGGGTCCCTATTGAGTTTAACGAGTGTGAAACAGGGTATTCCACCGAAAAGGGGGTGGAATGCTATGAGGCCACAAAAGGCGCTGCAATTGTGACTCAGCCATGGTCCACAGGTATTACCCTGCAGGTTCTGCCAAAAACCAATGTTGACCAAATTCCGATCCTTGCACCTGGCTATGGCTTCTCACCAATGGCTGACGGCCGTGTGTTCCAGTGGGCATTCAACATGCCATCATCCTACTGGGACGGCGCTTCGATGATCCTGAACGAACTTGGCGGTGGTGATCTTTCATCGCTTTCCGGCAAGAAAATCGCGTTGCTTCATCTGGACCACCCATATGGTAAAGAGCCGATCCCATTCTTTGAGGCAATGGCCGAAGCGAATGGCTTTGAGTTCCTGCCAATTCCGGTTGGTCTGAAAGAAATGCAGAACCAATCTGCACAATGGCTGCAAATTCGCCGTGAACGCCCTGACTATGTGATCATGTGGGGATGGGGCGCGATGAACGCAGGCGCAATTTCCGAAGCTGTAAAAACGCGCTATCCAATGGATCAGTTCATTGGCGTCTGGTGGTCTGGTCATGATGCTGATCTTGCAACTGTTGGCGAAGCTGGCACCGGTTACCGTTCGATCAGCTGGTCGGCACCACAGCCTGATGCACCTGTTATGGCTGACATTCGTAAGCTTGTCTTTGATGCAGGGGATTCACTTGCAGCAGAAGATGAACTTAACTCGGTCTTTTATCAGCGTGGTCTCGTAATCTCGATGATCTTGGCTGAAGGCATTAAAACAGCTCAGGAGAATTTTGACGCGGCAGAGATTGATGCGTCTCAACTGCGTTGGGGTCTGGAGAACATCAACCTGACCGACGAGCGTCTTGCAGAGCTTGGCATGACCGGCATGGTACCACCATTCGCAACCTCTTGTGCAAACCACACCGGCCATTCCGGCGGTTGGATGTTGCAGTGGGATGGTGCGCAGTTCGTACCGGCCTCAGGTCACCTGATGCCTGACAGCGAGACAATTGCCTCGCTGGAAGGCCCGGCCGCAGCCGAATACGCCGAGGCAAATGCGCCTTGGCCAGTAAACGAAGACTGCGAAGGCTAATAAAGCCTCTCTGGCCGCGACATGGATTGCGGCCAGAGTACCCAATCTTAGACAAAGAAGATAATCAGATGCTGGACTCCGTAGAGACAAAAGAAGCCCTGCTTGAGGTCAACAATATCGAGGTGATTTATAATCACGTGATCCTTGTCCTTAAGGGTGTGAGTCTTCAGGTGCCTAAAGGGGGCATCACGGCCTTGCTTGGCGGAAACGGTGCCGGCAAAACAACGACGCTCAAGGCGATCTCGAACCTGCTGCATTCTGAACGCGGCGAAGTTACCAAGGGATCAGTTTCTTACCGCGGCAAACAAGTTCAGGATCTGAACCCGGCTGAACTGGTAAAGCAAGGCGTCATTCAGGTAATGGAAGGCCGCCATTGTTTTGAGCACCTGACGGTTGAAGAAAACCTGATGACCGGCGCCTACACACGGCGCGACGGTAAGGGAGCGGTCGCCGCAGATCTTGAGATGGTTTATAATTATTTTCCGCGGCTGAAAGACCGCCGTAAAAGCCAGGCTGGCTATACATCGGGTGGGGAACAACAGATGTGCGCGATTGGCCGCGCCCTGATGAGCCGTCCCGAAACGATTTTGCTGGATGAGCCAAGCATGGGTCTTGCGCCGCAGCTTGTGGAGCAGATTTTTGAAATTGTGAAATCCGTAAACGAAGGCGAAGGCGTGACCTTCCTGCTTGCAGAGCAAAACACCAATGTGGCACTTCGTTTTGCCCACTATGGATACATCCTTGAAAGTGGCCGCGTCGTTATGGACGGCCCCGCGGCCGAACTCCGCGAAAATCCGGATGTAAAAGAATTTTATCTGGGTGTTTCGGATGAAGGTCGCAAATCATTTCGTGATGTACGGTCTTACCGGCGCCGGAAGCGGTGGCTTAGCTAATGAACAACTACGATACACTGGAAATACGCTCTGCGGACGAACGCGCTGCTGATCTGTCTGCAACTTTGCCCGCGCAAATCACGCGCGCGAAAACCGCGCCCGGGCTGAAAGTATTGCTAGGTGATGTGGATGCCGAGTCCATTACAGATGTCGCTGCGCTAAGCCGCCTTCCGGTTTTGAGAAAATCGGAGCTTGGCAAGGCACAGGCTGCGCGTCCACCTCTGGGTGGGTTAACAACACGGCCCGCTGCAGGTTTTGCCCATATCTTCCAGTCGCCGGGTCCGATCTATGAGCCGGGCGGGATAGAGCCGGACTGGTGGCGTATAGGGCGGTTCCTGCATGCCTGCGGCATTGGGACTGGCGATATCATTCATAATTGTTTCAGTTACCACCTGACTCCCGCTGGAATGATTTTTGAGAGCGGCGCACGCGCTGTCGGTGCTGCGGTGTTACCAGCGGGAACGGGCCAGACTGAATTGCAGGTGCAGGCAGCTGCGGACATCGGGACAACGGCTTATGCGGGAACACCCGATTACCTTAAAATCATTCTCGATAAAGCTGACGAAATGGGCGCTGCCCTGAGTATAACGAAAGCCGCCGTTGGCGGCGGCGCGCTATTTCCCAGCCTGCGTCAGGAATACGCTGAGCGTGGGATCACCTGCTTGCAAAACTATGCGGCAGCGGACCTTGGGAATATCGCCTACGAAAGCGCCGCGATGGAGGGAATGATTGTCGACGAAGGAGTTATCGTTGAAATTGTAACACCCGGAACAGGCACACCCGTTGCGCCAGGCGAAGTTGGCGAAGTTGTTGTCACAACTCTTAACGCTGACTATCCGCTGATCCGTTTTGCGACCGGTGATCTAAGCGCCGTCATGGAAGGGCAAAGCCCTTGTGGACGCACGAATATGCGGATCAGGGGTTGGATGGGACGTGCGGACCAAACAACCAAGATCAAGGGTATGTTCGTGCGGCCTGAACAGGTTGCGGATTTTGTTGCTCAGAACGAAGCAATCACCAAGGCGCGTATCATTGCAACGCGCGAAGGTGAAAAGGATGTCATGACCGTGCAGGTCGAAGCGAACGGTGGGAACCGTGACAGCTTTGAATCCAGCGTTGTTCAGTTTCTGAGAATGAAAGGCCGTGTCGAAGTTTTGGCACCCGGTAGTTTGCCGAACGACGGCAAGGTAATCGACGACCAGCGCCTTTATGATTGAAACCTCTTTCAGATAACGAGTTAGGTTTTAGCTGATCTAATAATGTAAGAACGAGCGTAACTCCTCAGAACCTTGCCAAAATGGGTAAGGTCGCAGAGGATATACGCCTGTTGTGTTTTTACGATTTAGCGGGGGGTTCTATGAAAACGGCTGTTTCACGGGTATTTTTTGGCGCGCTGTTTTGGTCTGCGGCGAGCATTGCAAGCGCTGAAGATGCAGCATTGCTTATAGCGAATGATGACTATTTCCGACTTGGTGACGTTCCCGAAGTTTCTGCCCTTTCAGATACGGCCGACATACTAAAGAACGATGGTTTCACTGTCTTTGCGGGCGACAACAGCAGATCGCGCGAGATGTGGAATTTGGCAATGTCATTTCGCGACGCATCGGAAGAGGCTGATCGGCTGATCGTCGTTCTTGGCGGGCACATTGTTCATTCAGAGCGTGACAGCTGGCTTTTGGGCAGTCGCACACTCTCTGCAGATGCCTTAACCGTTGGCGGCTTTGGATTGTCGGTGGGTGCTATTCTTGAGGTTCTCGGTTCCGTACCGGGTGGTGCGGTTTTGATGGTAGCTGCGTCGGACGATGAACTGGACGTTCAGGGAAACATTGAGTCTGGCTTGGGTACATTGAGTATCCCTCAGGGTATCACTGTTATTAAAGGACCCGCGCAAGAGCTAAGGCGCATCTTGAGTAGTGATCTGCTCAATCCGGAACGCTCTTTGTCAGATGTTGCGCTACGGGCCGGGTCTTCTGTTGAAGTCCTTGGATTTACGTCAAAGCGCGTTTCTTTCGCGGGTGAGACACCTGTGGCAATCCAAAATGCCGATGCAGACTATTGGGACGTTGTACGGTCGATGGGAACTCTCGAAGCTGCGCTTTCCTATTTGGACCGGTATCCCAATGGTCAGTTTCGCGACGAAGCCAATCAACTGATCACAGAGTTCCGTGAAGCACCAGTTCGTGAAGCTGAGGCGACAGAAGATGCACTTCAGCTAACGCGCCAAATGAGAATAGATATCCAGCGCTCGCTCTCGACGCTTGGTTTTGACCCGCGTGGCGTGGATGGAATTTTCGGTCGCGGTACGCGCGCTGCGATTATGGCCTGGCAAAAAGACAATGGTTTTGATGAAACCGGATATCTCACGGGTAACCAAATCGGTATTCTACGTGCGGCAGCAACCCGCCGTGCGGCTGAATTTGAAGAAGAAGAACGTCAGCGTCAGTTAGAGGTGGAACGTCAGGATCGCGCTTACTGGGACGCAACTGGGCGTTCTGGTGAAGAAGCGGACTTACGTGTGTATCTTGAGCGTTACCCTGACGGTGTGTTCTCCGATATTGCGAAAAGCCGCTTGGCGGTTTTTAACGAAGAACGCCGAAGTGTAGAAGAAGCTGAAGAACGCGCAATATGGGATAATGTCGTCACGACAAACACAGCGGAAGCATATCGGGGTTATCTGGAAGACTATCCTGACGGACTATTCTCTGCAGATGCCCGCGCACGTCTGGAAGCTCTGGAAGGTGGTCCGGCATCAGAGGCTGAAATTGCAGCCGCGCGTGCAGAAGAGCGCCGTGTTGCGAATAGTTCTATCACACGGCTGTTGATTGAAAGGCGGTTGGCGTTCTTGGGTTTGGAGCCGGGTGTTGTGAATGGGCAGTTCGACAGGAACACGCGCCGTGCAATCCGTAGGTTCCAGCGCGCGCAGGACCTTGCCGTGACAGGTTTTGTTACGCAGCAAACTTTGGTGCGGTTGCTCGTCCGTTAGAGTTCATACCAAAATCAAACCCCTGATTGACAGGCGTCAGCATACCTGCGTTCTGATTTGATAGTTTGCTAGAGAATTAATTGGCGAGAGTTGTATGTGTTGCTGCGTGAAAAGTAAGTTTTTCAGTTTCTGGTTCCTTCTTCTTTTAAGCTTTGCTGTCATTTGGGTGGCGATCTCAAGCGGCGCATTCGCGATCACGGAGGAAATTCAAAGCACCGAAACAGACTGCGAAATTGAGCCAATTCCTGGGGCTGAAGATGCCACCGACCAAGCTTTTGAACCGGAAGCTTTGGCTTTTGAAAACTCGAGGGAAGTAGTCCGGGATTTGATCGAATGGATTGGCCAGAATACGAACTATGACATCGAACGCAGTCTAACGAACCCGCCAAGCGTTTCATTTTGTGACACGGGTGAGACGATAGAATACGAAGCAATGGAAATTGTTGTGGACGCACAGTTAAGAGCGGCCTATGACGCGAAAATCAGGCATGTTTTTCTTGTCAGACCATGGGACGCGTCCGACACAATGGATCAATCGCGTTTGCTTCACGAGTTGATCCACGATGTTCAATATTTGAACCGAGGCTGGAATTGCCTTCAGGAGCCCGAGTGGGAAGCATATAAGCTTCAGGAAATGTGGCTCGCTCAGAATGGGTTGGACGCAAATTTCGACTGGTTGCAAATCTTTTTTGCGTCCAGATGCCCGCGCGATATTCACCCCGGCTGAATCAAAGTTTTCCCAAAGGCATGTTTTGGCCAGTAAACTTTGCCGTTGCGTTCTGGAAAACAGAAAAAGCCGCAAGGAAACACCCGGCGGCTTTTTCTTATTAAAACTTCGCAGGTCTCAGCCCTGGCGGGCTTTGAACCTTGGCTGTGTTTTGTTGATCACATAAACACGGCCTTTACGACGCACAATGCGGCAGTCGCGATGCCGGCCCTTGAGCGAGCGGAGCGAGTTTTTGACCTTCATGGCCTTCTCCTCATGTCGCGGCGCGCGTGCGCCCGGTTAAAATTCATCCCCTTTCGGGGCAGATGGTGGGCACTACTGGGATTGAACCAGTGACCCCTTCGATGTCAACGAAGTGCTCTCCCGCTGAGCTAAGCGCCCATCTGTCGAACACAGGCCCCACCTGTCCCAAATAAAAGGGACGCGGGTGGGTCCGCGTCTGTTCGGTGGTCTATAAAAGGAGTCGAACTGGGGATCAAGGGCTTTTGGTAACTTGGGAAATGCGGTTATGTATGTTGTAAGAGGATAACAGATGACAAAGTTACCATATCAACTCGCCATGCCGGTGGACCACAGTTCAAGCGTGATTTTCGCGTCACCTCATAGTGGGCGAATCTACCCTGCTTCATTCTTGCGCAGCTCGGTCTTGGATGAACGGATCATTCGCACATCCGAAGATGCGTTTGTTGACTTGTTGTTTGAAGAAGTCCCCAAATTCGGTAGCCCTTTGTTGTCTGCATCCGTACCGCGGGCTTATCTGGATCTTAATCGGAACGCTGATGAACTGGATGCGGCCCTTATCGAAGATATGGAAACGAAAATTCACAATCCTCGCGTGGCGTCGGGTCTTGGCGTTGTTCCGCGTGTTGTCGCGAATGGCCGTGGAATCTATCGGGGAAAAATTTCACTCAAAGAAGCACACAAGCGAATCAGTGAAGTCTGGCGACCGTATCACGACTGTTTGCAGAGCCTCATGAAGCAAAACATAAGTGAGTTTGGCGAGTCGATTCTGATTGACTGTCACTCAATGCCACACGAGGCGATTGAAAGTATTCATCATGCGGGCAAACCTCACCCCGATGTTGTTCTGGGTGATCGTTTCGGCGTTGCCGCAAATTCCGATTTTGTTGACCGGACCGAAGCCGCATTTTCAAAGGCGGGTCTGCGTGTAGCACGTAACTCGCCCTTTGCCGGAGCATTTATCGTTCAGCACTATGGAAGGCCTTCGCGCAATCAACACGCAGTGCAAATCGAAATTGATCGCTCTCTATACATGAATGAAAAGATGATCCGCCCCAATGGAAACTTCATAGCCTTCCGTAAACTGATGAGCCAGGTTGCCGCAGACATTATTGATACCGGGCGAAGAAAAGTATCGCTCGCGGCAGAGTAAACGCGCTTTCTTTTTCCTGAAAATATCCCCGCCGGAGGCAAGAAGTTAACGAAGGCATCAGCGCAATGCTCGACCCTTTAAAATCGCGTCAGTGCCAAATTTTTTTCGAATTTTGTCTGAAGCCCGTTCAATTTCGACGCGTTTTTCCGCCTCTGGATCCAGCAGGTCGCCTGATATGTCTGCACCTTCTTCAGCGACCAGATCGCTGATACCGACGCCAATCAGCCTGTAGGGGCCCTTATCCCCAACCTGATCAAACAATGCGCGCGCTGTACGGTAAATGCGGTCGGCGATCTGCGTTGCATCTTGCAGGCTGACACGGCGTGTTAACGTCGAAAAATTTGCCTGTTTTAGTTTTAGCGTAACAACGCGGCCAGCAAGGTGGCGCGCCTTGGCGCGATCCGCAACTTTCTCTGCGAGCCGCCATATATAGCCATCAAGCAGGTCTGTGTTTGCCGTATCTTCAAAAAAGGTTGTTTCCTTGGATATGCTTTTTATTGGGGCATTTGCCGAGACCCGCCGGTAATCTTCACCGCGGGCAAGATGCCACAGGCGATCACCCATTGAACCGAATCTTTGGCAAAGATCTTCGCGGTTCCATCTCAGAAGGTCTGTAAAGGTACGGATGCCGACCTTTTCAAGCGAAACTTGGCCAGCCGGGCCAATTCCCCAAATCATTCGGACAGGCTTGCCCGCCAAAAAGGCGGGCGTTTCCTGTTTGCCAATCACGGAAAAACCCTGGGGTTTGTCAAGGTCGGAGGCAACTTTTGCAAGAAACTTATTGTGCGAAAGACCAATTGACCCTGTTAGACCAAGCTCGTCCATCATCCGTTTCACAAGACTGGCAAGCATGACAGCGGGGGGAGAACCATGCAGTTTTTCAGTGCCTCTCAGGTCAAGGAATGCTTCGTCCAGCGATAACGGTTCGATTGAGGGCGTGAGTTCGTCCATCATCGCCCGAATAGCGCGCGATGCATCAACATAAGCCGACATTCTTGGGGGAACGACAATTGCTTCGGGGCATAGTTTTAATGCCTGAAACATCGGCATCGCAGAACGAACACCCTTGATGCGGGCGATGTAACACGCCGTAGAAACAACACCGCGTTTGCCGCCACCGATGATAACGGGTTTGTCGCGCAAATCCGGGTTGTCGCGTTTTTCGACCGACGCATAGAAAGCATCGCAGTCCATATGCGCAATTGAGAGCGAAAAAAGTTCCGGATGTTCAAGCATTCTGGGGCTGCGGCAATTCGGGCAGCGTGGCGCGGATTCTTGAAACACCGCCAGGCAATTTCGACACAAAGCAGGCATGGCGGCAAAATAGGTTGCAAATCAGCGATACACAATCCATTCAAGTATCAGAACCAGCTTTCTGACCGATATTACGAAATAGAAACTCGAGGATAAGATGAACGCTCAAGACTTTCTAATGGATTTTCTGAACGGCAACCTTGTAGTGCTATTACTGGCTGCCTTTATCATCCTCTGTATCCTTCTTGGCGTACGTATCGTACCGCAGTCAGATAAGTTTGTGGTTGAACGGTTTGGGCGGTTGCATGCGGTTCTTGGGCCTGGGATCAACTTTATCGTGCCATTCCTGGACAGGGTACGTCACAAGATTTCCATTCTGGAACGTCAATTGCCAACCGCAAGTCAGGATGCAATTACATCTGACAACGTTCTGGTGCAGGTCGATACCTCAGTGTTCTACCGGATCACCGAGCCGGAAAAGACGGTTTACCGTATACGCGATGTCGACGCCGCAATTGCCACGACTGTCGCGGGTATTGTGCGTTCGGAAATTGGTGCGCTCGAACTTGATGAAGTCCAGACAAACCGCAACCAGCTAACCAGCCGTATTAAACTGGCGGTAGAGGCGGTCGTTGATGACTGGGGGATCGAGGTCACACGGGCAGAACTGCTTGACGTCAATCTGGATCAGGCGACCCGCAATGCAATGCTGCAGCAATTGAATGCCGAACGCGCAAGGCGTGCGCAGGTTACTGAAGCAGAGGGTACAAAACGTGCGGTCGAATTGAACGCCGATGCAGAACTATATTCAGCGGAACAAGCTGCAAAAGCACGCAGGGTTCAGGCAGATGCCGAAGCCTATGCAACGCAGGTGGTTGCGCTGGCGATTAAGGAAAACGGTATCGAAGCCGCGCAGTATCAAGTGGCTCTGAAACAGGTTGAGGCGCTGGTCGCCGTTGGCAAAGGTGAAGGCAAGCAGACCATCCTGTTACCCGCACACGCGCTTGATGCGTTCTCAGACGCTTTTGGCTTACTTAAAGGTGCGAAATGATCTGGACTGTCTGGTGGGTTTGGCTTTCAGCAGCGCTGGTTCTGGCAATCCTTGAGGTGCTGGCACCCGGCTTTATTCTGATCGGCTTTGCGGTTGGGGCGGCGGTTGTCGGAATTTTCCTGGTGATCGGTGGGCCGTTGAGTGCGTTGTTGATGGATTCTCTTCCTGCAACATTGTTGTTGTTTGCGGTCAGTTCGCTTGTCGCTTGGTATGTGCTGCGCCGTGTTGTTGGTGTGCGTAAAAGCCAGGTGAAATCCTGGGACGACAAAGACGTCAACGACTAGGTTTAGGTTTTACAGCTACTAAGCAATCATTAAAGTTACGGACCACACCGAACCGAAGCGCCGCGCCCGAACCGAGGGAAAGGCGAGAAGCGCCCGCCCCGTGGAGGCGGTTCGACCGCTGCCCGTGCAACGCGCGGGCATTTGGGTGAGAGTTGTTTTGAAGATAGTCACGTCCGACGTTTTGGTTGTCAAACGCTGTGAACCGACAAAATGTTAGAAGTCGGTTAGGTGGGGCGAAGCGTGAGTTCGTTTAGGTTAGGCCAACGTCAGCTTTCTGGAAAGTATGACGAATTGCTGCTCGTCTTTCCGACTGGGGTTTTGAAATCTGTCGGCTGTTAGTAGTCAATTGTCTTACAGACTAAGATGGAAGTTCGTGCTGAGAAATAATCCTGCTCGAATGGAATTTCCACTCCGAGGGCTGCTGGTACATTTTCCTCGCAAACGCGCAACATGCTTCGATCCATATCTACGGTTCCATTGAATATTGGCATACCCCGCGTCTCGGGTGCGGGTACTTCCCATACGACGTTTTCGTTGACGGTAATTCGGAACCCAGTTTGCTCACAGAGACCGCACCAACCACTGATCGTCGGAGCGCGATAGTTTGCTGTTTCAAAGGCCACTCTATTGCCATCGATCAAGTATGAAGCAGGTTCCTTGTTCAGGCTGTGAAGGCCTTTTGGTGCGTCATCGTTCGATGTTTGTGAGTAAAGCTGCCCGCCGCCCACTTCTGTCCAGAAAACCCTCACGAAGAAGTGCTCACTGTAGCTGAAACCATCGAGGTCATAGCAGTGTGCCATTACCACAGAACGCCACTGATCTGCGTAAGCTGGTAAAAGCGACGTCATCTGGAGTAATGACGCCAGAACAAATGATCTGAAGCCGAACATGTCGAATTATCCCTTAAGAAACTTATCTTAATTAGCCCCACTCAAAATAGTTTGTCAAAGAAAGCAGCCATTAATGCAAGGTGTAGCATCGGTAACTATGGGCTCATAGCAGATGTTACAGAGTTTAGGGAATGTAGGTTCTGACCCGGACAAGTTACCCGCTCAAGCAGACGCAAGCTCGGCCAAGATAGCTTGTGCAGCTCCGCGCGGGTCGGGGGACTGCCAGACGGGGCGGCCGACAACGATATGATCGACACCATCTCGTATCGCTTGCGCTGGTGTCGCGACTCTCTTTTGGTCACCCAATGCTGCCCCTGCAGGACGTACACCTGGGGTCACGATGAGCCGTCCTTTGGATTCTGGCAGTGCGCGTATTTGCGCCGCTTCCTGGGGCGATGCGATCACACCGTCAGCCCCAGCTTCAAACGCGCGTGCCGCGCGTTCCAGCACCAGATCCTGAACTTCGCCTGATTTGATCAGACTGTCATCAAGATCGCCCCGATCCAGAGATGTCAGAATAGTCACAGCGAGGATTTTAAGGTCTTTTCCGCGGGCGCCTTCCTTGGCCGCCCGCACCACATGCGGGTCACCGTGTACGGTCAGAAAATCAAGATCAAATTGCGCAAGTCCGCGAACGGCAGCTTCTACTGTGGCACCAATATCGAAAAGCTTCATATCAAGGAAGATACGCTTACCATGTTCTTCCTTAAGTTCGTTCGCAAGCGCCAGCCCGCCACCCGTCAGCATGCCAAGCCCGATTTTGTAGAACGACACCGCGTCCCCTAGCGTTTCCGCAAGGGTAAGTCCTTCGAGTGCGTTGGGAACATCTAGGGCAACTATCAGGCGGTCATCTGGCATTGGGGGCTCCTTTTTTTCAGGCCCCTCATACGCGCAGATTACAAAGGCAGCAAGCTATGCCAATTCAACCGGATACTTCTTGGCAAAGGTAATTTTACCACGCCCGCTGCGCAATTCGGGCATACGCATGGCCTGACGCTTTGCGTCATCAATCATTGCGGCTTCGATCCTTGGCGCTGCGTATTCGCGTGTTGTGATTTCCGTAAAACTGTACGGTGGATTAACGGCGCAGAAAAA
This sequence comes from Pseudohalocynthiibacter sp. F2068, assembly GCF_023015645.1. NCBI lineage: Bacteria > Pseudomonadati > Pseudomonadota > Alphaproteobacteria > Rhodobacterales > Paracoccaceae > Pseudohalocynthiibacter > Pseudohalocynthiibacter sp. F2068. The sequence continues at coordinate 11,566 of NZ_JALKAK010000010.1, read as the reverse complement.
ACTGCTTCTTTGACCAGAGTCCTGTTCGAAAATTACACAGCCAACATAACGAGATTGAGCCTGATCAAAGCGACAATCTTCAATGATGATATCAAGTACATGCATGGCGTGCCCCGCTGTTTGTTTCGATTTGAATAAACCGCGAATAAGGCACGGGCAAGGAAAGGACGTGGCAAGAGTTTCTCAAAGCTCAAAGGTCTTGAAGATGAGAGAAAAGAGAACCACATAATGTTCAAGGTCCGGAAAGAATGTGCCGCCAAGCGGGCATTTTTGAGGGGACGCTTATATAAAGGAGAGTACCGATGAACATGGAGAAGTTCACGGAGCGGTCACGTGGGTTTTTACAGGCTGCACAGACTATTGCGACACGGGAAAGCCACCAGAGGCTTGGCCCGGAACATTTACTAAAAGCATTGATGGATGACGATCAGGGGCTTGCAAGCAACCTGATCAAACGTGCTGGCGGCGCGCCGGAACGCGTGGTCGAAGCGCTTGAAGCTTCGTTGGCCAAGATGCCAAAGGTTACCGGTGATGCAGGGCAGGTGTATCTTGATACGCAGACCGCCAAGGTGTTGGACGAGGCCGAGAAAATTGCGACCAAAGCCGGTGACAGTTTTGTCCCTGTCGAACGCATTTTGATGGCGCTTGCGATGGTTAAATCCAAAGCCAAGGATGCCTTGGAAGCGGGTGCCGTTTCAGCGCAAAAGCTGAACGAAGCAATCAACGATATCCGCAAAGGACGTACTGCTGATACGGCCAGTGCTGAAGAAGGGTACGATGCGCTGAAGAAATACGCGCGTGATCTGACGGAAGCCGCCGAAGAAGGCAAGATTGACCCGATTATCGGACGGGACGAGGAAATTCGCCGGACGATGCAGGTGCTTTCCCGCCGGACCAAGAACAACCCGGTTCTGATTGGTGAGCCGGGCGTAGGTAAAACGGCGATCGCCGAAGGCCTCGCACTGCGGATCGTGAACGGTGACGTTCCTGAAAGCCTGAAGAACAAAAAGCTCCTTGCACTTGACATGGGGTCCTTGATTGCCGGCGCGAAATACCGCGGTGAGTTCGAAGAACGCTTGAAAGCGGTTCTGAGCGAAGTAACTTCGGCTGCGGGTGAAATCATCCTGTTTATCGACGAGATGCACACACTGGTTGGCGCCGGTAAGGCGGACGGGGCGATGGATGCCTCGAACCTGCTGAAACCTGCGTTGGCGCGGGGTGAGCTACACTGTGTGGGCGCAACCACGCTGGATGAATACCGTAAGTATGTTGAAAAAGATGCTGCCCTTGCGCGGCGGTTTCAGCCTGTATTGGTTGTTGAGCCAACGGTCGAGGATACAATCTCTATCCTGCGCGGTATCAAGGAAAAATACGAACTACACCATGGTGTGCGTATTTCCGATAGTGCGCTTGTTTCGGCGGCAACGCTCAGCCACCGCTATATCACGGATCGGTTCTTGCCAGATAAAGCGATTGACCTGATGGATGAGGCCGCGTCGCGTTTGCGTATGGAAGTGGACAGCAAACCAGAGGAACTGGACACGCTGGACCGTGAAATCATGCAAAAGCAGATCGAAGCTGAGGCGTTGAAGAAAGAAGACGATACAGCGTCAAAAGATCGCCTGGAAACACTGCAAAAAGAACTGTCTGAACTGCAGGAACGCTCCAGCGAGATGACGGCACAATGGCAGGGTGAGCGAGACAAGCTTGCCAATGCGCGTGACATGAAAGAGCAACTGGATCGTGCACGCATTGAGCTTGATCACGCCAAACGCGAAGGCGACCTCGGCAAAGCGGGTGAGCTGTCTTATGGCATCATCCCAGAGCTCGAGAAAAAGCTTGCAGAGACGGAAAGCCGTGAAGATGACGTCATGGTTTCTGAAGCCGTTCGTCCGGAGCAAATTGCCAGTGTGGTTGAGCGTTGGACAGGTATTCCAACCTCTAAAATGCTGGAAGGCGAACGCGAAAAACTGCTGCGTATGGAAGAGGAGATCGGCAAACGCGTGATCGGCCAGAAGCAAGCGGTTAAGGCTGTTGCAAATGCAGTACGCCGTGCACGCGCAGGGCTGAATGATGAGTCGCGCCCACTTGGCAGCTTCCTGTTCCTTGGGCCGACAGGTGTTGGTAAGACCGAACTGACCAAAGCCGTCGCAGAATATCTGTTCGACGACGACAGCGCTATGGTGCGGATCGACATGTCGGAGTTTATGGAAAAACACGCGGTCGCCCGCCTGATTGGCGCGCCTCCCGGCTATGTTGGCTATGACGAAGGCGGCGTGCTGACCGAAGCGGTTCGGCGCAGGCCATATCAGGTTGTTTTGTTCGACGAAGTCGAAAAGGCGCATCCTGATGTGTTTAATGTTCTTCTTCAGGTGCTTGACGACGGCGTTCTGACTGACGGGCATGGGCGGACTGTTGACTTCAAACAGACGCTGATTGTTCTGACGTCAAACCTTGGGGCACAGGCGTTGAGCCAGTTGCCCGAAGGATCGAGCGCAAGCGAGGCCAAGCGTGACGTTATGGATGCGGTCCGGGCACATTTCCGGCCAGAGTTCCTGAACCGTCTGGACGAAACCATCATATTTGACCGTCTCTCGCGTGATGACATGGACGGGATTGTTTCAATCCAGTTGGGTCTTCTTTCAAAACGTCTTGCGGCGCGCAAGATCATACTCGAAATGGATGACAGCGCTAAGACATGGCTGGCAGATGAAGGTTATGATCCGGTGTTTGGTGCCCGACCGCTCAAGCGGGTGATCCAGCGCTCCTTGCAGGATAGGCTTGCTGAAATGCTTCTGGCAGGCGAGGTTCTGGATGGTGATACCATTCCGGTTAGTGCCGGGGCCGATGGTCTGATCGTTGGTGACAGAGTGTCATCATCAGACCGTAAGCCACCAGAGGATGCGGTCCTGCATTAAACCTATGTATAGCAAAAGTGAAAATCCCGCCCGGTTTTGGGCGGGATTTTTTTTACGTTACAATTTCCAAACAGTTTCGTGAGATAAGTTGGTTTGGCTTTTAAGGTGAAGGGTTTTAGGCGATTGTTAACCAAATGTTAGGAGACCGGCATGCGCTATACCCCTGATCTGAAATGGTCCGACGTGACCCCAAAAGCAAATTTCCTCAATCGCCGTCAGCTTATGGCGGGGGCTGGGGCGTTGGCGCTCGGCTCCATTGCAGGGCCGGCGCTGGCCAGCATCCAGACTGCGCCAAGCTCTTATTCCACTGATGAGGAGCCCAACAGTTATGAAGATGCGACAAGCTACAACAACTTTTACGAATTCGGGACCGGCAAGGGGGACCCGGCGCGCTACTCTGACAATCTGACTACAGATCCATGGAGTGTTAAGATTGATGGGTTGGTTGACCGGCCCGGAGATTACGATCTCGCTGATCTGACATCTGGCGTCACTATGGAAGAGCGTATCTACCGGTTCCGTTGCGTCGAAGCCTGGGCAATGGTCATTCCATGGGTCGGCTTTGAGCTTAGTCAAATACTGAGCCGTGTGGGTGTGCAATCTTCGGCAAAATACGTTTCCTTCGAAACATTAGTGCGGCCCGAGGAAATGCCGGGACAAAGATATAACACGTTGGATTGGCCGTACCGCGAAGGCTTGCGCCTTGATGAGGCTATGCATCCGCTCACAATCATGGCGACAGGGCTTTATGGTGAAGAGCTGCCAAATCAAAATGGCGCCCCGCTTCGTTTGGTTGTTCCTTGGAAATACGGGTTCAAATCAATTAAGTCGATTGTCCGTATCACACTTACTTCGGAACAACCTGAAACAAGCTGGAATATGGCAAACCCCCGCGAATATGGTTTCTATTGTAACGTAAATCCGGAAGTGGATCATCCACGCTGGAGCCAGGCAACAGAACGCCGGATCGGCGGCTTCATCGCCAAACGTCAGCCGACCCTCATGATGAACGGCTATGCAGATCAGGTTGGGTCGCTTTATGCTGGCATGGACCTCGCCAAAGATTTTTAGGAAGGCAATGCAAAGTAAAAAATTAGCAAAGATCGGTGCGATTGGAACAGTTATCGTGGCGCTTTGCTGCTTCACTC
>NZ_JALKAK010000010.1:0-2500 GCF_023015645.1 Pseudohalocynthiibacter sp. F2068 | reverse complement strand
GCACTGGAGGACCGAACCCACATCCGTTGAAAAGGATCGGGATGAGCTGTGCCTAGGGGTGAAAGGCCAATCAAACTCGGAGATAGCTGGTTCTCTGCGAAATCTATTTAGGTAGAGCGTCAACCGAATACCCCGGGGGGTAGAGCACTGGATGGGTAATGGGGGCTCACCGCCTTACTGATCCTAACCAAACTCCGAATACCCGGGAGTAATAGTTGGCAGACACACTGCGGATGCTAACGTCCGTAGTGAAAAGGGAAACAACCCTGACCTACAGCTAAGGCCCCTAATTCATGGCTAAGTGGGAAAGCAGGTGGGACGACCAAAACAACCAGGAGGTTGGCTTAGAAGCAGCCATCCTTTAAAGATAGCGTAACAGCTCACTGGTCTAATTTAAGTTGTCCTGCGGCGAAGATGTAACGGGGCTCAAGCCATGAGCCGAAGCTTAGGATGCGTTTATCGCATGGTAGCAGAGCGTAGTGTGACATAGTTCCTTTCCTCTTTAGCAGCCTTCGGGCTGTGTTGGAGGATCTGGAGCTTTCTGTGAAGCCGGCGCGTGAGCGATCCGGTGGAGAGATCACTAGTGAGAATGATGACATGAGTAGCGACAAACAGGGTGAGAGACCCTGTCGCCGAAAGTCCAAGGGTTCCTGCTTAAAGCTAATCTGAGCAGGGTAAGCCGACCCCTAAGGCGAGGCCGAAAGGCGTAGTCGATGGGAATCAGGTTAATATTCCTGAGCCAGGAGGATGTGACGGATCTCGAGGGTAGTTTCTTCTAATTGGATTGAAGAGGCTGCTTAGAGGTTCCTGGAAATAGCCCTCCACTGGATCGTACCCTAAACCGACACAGGTGGACTGGTAGAGAATACCAAGGCGCTTGAGAGAACTATGTTGAAGGAACTCGGCAAAATACCTCCGTAAGTTCGCGAGAAGGAGGCCCTGTCAGGACGCAAGTCTTGGCGGGGGGCACAAACTAGGGGGTGGCGACTGTTTACTAAAAACACAGGGCTCTGCGAAGTCGCAAGACGACGTATAGGGTCTGACGCCTGCCCGGTGCCTGAAGGTTAAATGGAGGGGTGAGAGCTCCGAAATGAAGCCCAGGTAAACGGCGGCCGTAACTATAACGGTCCTAAGGTAGCGAAATTCCTTGTCGGGTAAGTTCCGACCTGCACGAATGGCGTAACGACTTCCCCGCTGTCTCCAACATAGACTCAGCGAAATTGAATTGCCTGTCAAGATGCAGGCTTCCCGCGGTTAGACGGAAAGACCCCGTGCACCTTTACTACAGCTTCACACTGGCATCAGGCATAATTTGTGCAGGATAGGTGGTGGGCTTTGAAGCAGGAACGCCAGTTCCTGTGGAGCCTCCCTTGAGATACCACCCTAATTCTGTTTGATGTCTAACCGCGGTCCGTTATCCGGATCCGGGACCCTGTGTGGCGGGTAGTTTGACTGGGGCGGTCGCCTCCTAAAGAGTAACGGAGGCGCGCGAAGGTTGGCTCAGAGCGGTCGGAAATCGCTCGTTGAGTGCAATGGCAGAAGCCAGCCTGACTGCGAGACTGACAAGTCGAGCAGAGTCGAAAGACGGCCATAGTGATCCGGTGGTCCCGAGTGGAAGGGCCATCGCTCAACGGATAAAAGGTACGCCGGGGATAACAGGCTGATACTGCCCAAGAGTCCATATCGACGGCAGTGTTTGGCACCTCGATGTCGGCTCATCTCATCCTGGGGCTGGAGCAGGTCCCAAGGGTATGGCTGTTCGCCATTTAAAGAGGTACGTGAGCTGGGTTTAGAACGTCGTGAGACAGTTCGGTCCCTATCTGCCGTGGGTGTAGGAGATTTGAGAAGAGTTGCCCCTAGTACGAGAGGACCGGGGTGAACGATCCACTGGTGTACCAGTTGTTCCGCCAGGAGCAGTGCTGGGTAGCTATGATCGGACAGGATAACCGCTGAAGGCATCTAAGCGGGAAGCCCCCTTCAAAACAAGATCTCCCTGAGGGCCGAGGTAGACCACCTCGTCGATAGGCCAGAGATGTAAGCGCAGCAATGCGTTCAGTTGACTGGTACTAATTGCCCGATAGGCTTGATTTGATCCAGTAGAAGCCAGACTTTTATGGAAAATCAAAAGCATACACACAACACAGTAATATTTGACTTGGATATCTGCTATAAACGCAGATAATAAATTGCGTTTCTTTCTCGGTTTGGTGGTCATAGCACAAGCGAAACACCCGATCCCTTCCCGAACTCGGCAGTTAAGCGCTGTCGCGCCGATGGTACTGCGTCTTAAGGCGTGGGAGAGTAGGTCACCGCCAAACCTAGTAAGAAACGTGAAAATTATCTCTCTGAATGATGACAAAACAAAAGCGCTCAATGCCAAAAATAAAAAAAAGGCAATGGGCCGGAAAAAACTGTCGCGGGATGGAGCAGCCCGGTAGCTCGTCAGGCTCATAACCTGAAGGTCGTAGGTTCAAATCCTACTCCCGCAACCAAAATTTAT